>JAZOVR010000001.1:0-2997 GCA_045658785.1 Paludibacteraceae bacterium
CCAGCAGTGGAATGGTTACTCACACACGGATTGCGGATTCAACCGCACCAAATGATAGCGGCTATGTTATCCAAATAAAAACCACAGGTACTGCAACACCCAATAATGGAGGTTTCTATTTTGGCACTATGTGCAGCAATCGTAAGGTCTTTATTGCCCGTATCATTGCCAAGATACCTGTCGGACATAATTTGCAGTTTGGTTCTAATAGCATCGGAACGGGAGGCAGTAGCCGCTGGCTGACAGCAAATGCAGGTACAGGAGATTGGTGCGAATACATCTACAAGGTTGTGTGTGGTACATCAAACTTCTCAACCACTCATTATTACTACCTTGATGGTACGCAAGGAACAACTGATGCTCCTGTGGTATGGCAGGTAGCATACGCTACAGTCTTTGATCTGACCTCTGCGGAGAAGTACACCACAACCATTGATGCTAATGGTGTGTATACAGGCACGGTTAAGGCAAATCAGGTTGTCATTGATAGTGCTTTGATTGTTGGAGGTAGCAGCTACAATGGCAGCGTCTCGGTGCGTGATGCTAACAACTCCGTAAAAGTCACTCTGGACCGTACAGGCATTACTGCCGTGGCAGGTAAAATTGGCGGCTGGACTATCGGCTCAAGCTCTTTGACAGCCTCTGCTCCGAGTTCGGGACACAGAATTGTGATGACGAGTTCAGGATATATCTACCACGATAACCCCAATACAGGTATAGACTACTGGGGATTGAAGGCTGATGGCTCTGCAACATTTGGCACAAACAAGATAAAATTTAATGCTGACGGCTCTGGCTTTGTGGCAAATGGGAATCTTTCGTGGGATGTCAATGGTAATATCACAGCCCAGAAAGGAACATTCAAGGATGTTGAGGTTATTGGAACAGTCAGAAATCCATTTATCCTCAATGATAGCAGCATCTACATCGGCATGGAAGATCCTCAGATGAACTTCAATAAATACGACCATGTTGTTGCTATTCGTGGTTCGTGGGATGAAGATATTCCTTTGCCTTGGACTTTGGAGCATAGTGGTCGCCGTGTCTGTCTTGTGAACTACAAATGGGGCTCAAATACTACTGTGGGTGTTATGAGTATCACCGCACCCAGTGGAAAATACTTCTACGAGGATGGTATCTCTAAATCCACAATCACCTTCTCGCGTGAGCTAGTTGAGTTACTTGGCTATGGCGATAATACGACCTTCTTTGGGTGGATTGTGGTAAACCGTCTTGACTTAATGACCTCGAAGAAATACGGCAAGAATATGAAGTTCTTGGCACAAGGAACGGTTACCGTGTCATCTACGAGCAGTTACTCGATAAAGTACCAAACCTTTGATGGGAACACTATAACTGTTTCACGATTGGGTAAGGGTCAATACCGAGTCTATCTGCCGAGCGGCTGGAATATGTCAGGATATTACCAGGTCTTCCTAAGCGGTATCTACTCGGCTGTGGATAGTACGCCGATTTACGCCACATTGAAGGCTTTATATAGCTACTATTTCGATGTCTACACTGCCGATGACAGCAGTACAAACGATGGTTCATTCAACTTTTTGGTGGTTTCTACGGGAGATTGGAAATAATTTTCACTCTCCCGCAACCCTAAACCTTAAACCCTCTCTATACTTTAAGAAACAGCAGATATGAAAGTAACAAGCACAATCATTACAAAGGTGGCTGAGGCTACCAGCGAGAATGGCTCCTACAACTTGGAGTACAGCATTACGGATGGCGTGTTGGAGCGTGTCCAAACAACTGCTTTCAAGCCGTCCACGAATGAACACCGCATCGCAGTAGGTAGCATCTATTACGACCGTGGTAGTGTAACCATCAATATGCCATTCAACTCCGATATGGCAAAGTATGTTGCTGATGCAACGACACAGATTGAGTCTATCCTCTCGGAGGTCGCAACCATCGCAGCAGAAACTGAGTAATCACATTAAACAATAACGATATGGAACTTTCAATTAAAGACAGACTTTACCTGCCAACATTCTTGCCTGCGAAAGGCAATTTCAAAGACTTCAACCTCAAAAAGGAGATTCTTCGTAAGATCGCTATCAGTGAAGAGGAGCGCAAAGAGATTAACTTCCGTGAGAACCAGGAGGACAACCGCCTTGAGTGGGATGTCGAGAAGGAGACACCACTGATAGTAGATTTCTCGAAGGACGAGATGGAGTATCTCCGCCGTGCGTGCGAGAAGATCTCAGACGAGGAGTTACCTGACGATATGTGGGCAACGGTAGAGGCAGTTTATAATGCAGAGGCATAATGAGAGAGGTCGCAATTTTGCGACCTCTTGTTTATTTACACCACTTGGATAGTGTATCAATATCCCTTACATCAACTATGCGTCTGAAATAGCCGCACTTCACGCAACTGATCATTGCCTTGGCAACCTCCTCGATAGTATTTGAAAACCCCGGTATCCAAGTGAAGAGCCAATGATACTTGCCCCAGCCTTGAAGTCGCTTTTGACCTTTGTATGGTTTCATACCTGCAGGACGAAAACCGTATGCCGCCTTGAATGGCAATTCTCGGAGGTCTCGTTCAGTCTTAGACTTTGTCTGTGACCAGAACTGACGAGATGTTTCACTTGTTCCAGCACCGCTGACATAGATAAAGACAAAATCTCGCTTCGGACCAATAGCCTTCGCAAAGTGCATCGTTATCTCGTATGAGAGGTGGTAGTAATCATCCTTCGACATACCGATATTACTCTTTCCGGCACAGAAGAAACAAGCATTATACCCCTGCAACTTCGGATCATCTACGGGCAGCGTCATAAAGTCCTCCACGATATACTCTTCGAGCTTTGGGTGCGAAATCTCACACGGGCGACGGCTTACGCTCAGCACCTTCTCGACCTCCGGTCTATCAAGGCACGCAAGCAATATACCTTCGCCAACAAATCCAGTTGCTCCTGTAAGTATAATCTTCATATTGATCCTATTCGTAACACAAAAATATACAAAATATCTCAAA
>JAZOVR010000002.1:0-12017 GCA_045658785.1 Paludibacteraceae bacterium
ATAGCGCTGAGGTCCCACCCCTTCCCATTCCGAACAGGGTCGTTAAGCTCAGCAACGCCGATGGTACTGCGTTTGTGGGAGAGTAGGTAGCCGCCATTTTCAGAACCTCGAAGAGTAATCTTCGGGGTTCTTTGTTTATATGGCGATGCGTATCGGCAACTGAGGAGAATAAGATAATTCGTATAAAAAGAGAACCCAAGAATAATATTATTGTACAAAAAAATGGTTCAACTATTGCTTATCTCATAAAAAATAAGTACCTTTGCAGCGAAATGTGTAAAGATGAGTGACTTTGTCCATAAAACATTGCATTTGGTGATATTGCTTGTAGCAACATTACTCGTAGGTTGCCAACCAAAGCCACAAAGAGCAAAGCATTTGACTGAAAAACAGCCAATAGACTCGCTCCTAATGCTACAATTGCAATTTAACACGCATATGGCAGATGCTGCTGATAGAGAATGTATCGCTTTTGTACAGTCAGATTCGCTAAACTATACCATTGACGCATATGGTTTCTGGTATTGTAAAACAACGAAGTACCAGATGGAAACAGTCGAAACTGGGCAAAAGATAACATTGCATATTCAGATAAACGAATTAAATGGACCATTACTATCTGATGTGAAGTATGAACACATAGTGGGTAGCGGTGAATTGCCGTTAGCATTGAGCCGATCTATAAAGATGATGGCAACTAGAGAGCAAATGCGTATCGTTGCGCCTTGGTATACAGCATATGGAATAGAAGGTACAGACATTATTAAACCATATACTAACTTATTGATAAACATTAGAATAGAATGATGAAAACAAAAATAACATATCTACTATTGCTGATATTATTCGTAACCTCATGCAATAATGGCAATGTATATTCAGACCTCTTAAAAGAGGAACGCAAACTGATACAATCATACATCAATCGCGAAGGTATCACTGTGGTTACAGAAGAGCCTCAAGAATGGGGAGAAAAAGTGTATTGGAAAATACCTGATGCTGACAATTTCTATTTCCATTTGGTCAATAGGGGCGATACTACACGTAGTGAAGTAGAGATCAACAACAACATACTGCTTCGATTCAGACGATATACCCTTGACGTATACGCAGATACATTATTTTTTTGGACTACATTAGATGGTCCTAATCCGATTAAATTTAAGTACCATCCAGAAGTCGCGACTTCAGAACAAACGTGCAAAGGATGGCAATATGCTGTCAAGTACATGAAATATCCCAAAGCAGAATGCAAAATCATTTGCCCAAGCAAGTCAGGGTTTAGTAACGAAAATAGTTCTGTGACTCCATATGGATATGATTTGATAATCAAAGATATTAAATAACAATTATGGCACTTGTAAAAAGTATTTCAGGCATTCGCGGCACCATTGGAGGTCGCGTGGCAGAGGGTTTAAGCCCTGTAGATGTTGTTCGTTTTGTAGCAGCCTATGCAACCCAACGTAAGGCTATGTTGCCAGACAACAAGACAATTGTAGTAGGTCGTGATGCTCGTCTATCTGGCGAGATGGTGGACCAATTGGTATGTGGCACCCTTGTGGGTATGGGCTATGATGTGATCAACATTGGTCTTGCTACCACTCCAACTACAGAGTTGGCTGTAACTGGTTTGAATGCAGCAGGTGGTATCATCCTGACTGCAAGTCATAACCCAAAACAATGGAACGCACTCAAACTTCTCAACGAGAAGGGTGAGTTCCTCAATGACGTAGAGGGTAAAGAGGTGTTGGCAATCGCAGAGGCAGAGGACTTCAACTTTGCAGAGGTAGATGATTTGGGCAAAATCACCCGTCGTGACTATCTCGAGGATCACGTTCGCGACGTGATGGCACTCGAACTCGTAGATAAAGCGGCTATTGAGGCTAAGAACTATACTGTAGCTATTGACTGCGTCAACTCAGTAGGTGGTTTGGCTATTCCAGCTATCTTGAAGGCATTGGGCGTGAAGAATATCATTGAACTCAATTGCGAGCCAACAGGTCACTTTGCTCACAATCCAGAGCCATTGCCACAAAACCTCACCGAGATCTCTGACCTCATGCGCGAGGGTAAAGCGGACGTAGGTTTTGTCGTTGACCCAGACGTTGACCGTTTGGCTATCATCTGCGAGAACGGCGATATGTTCGGCGAGGAGTACACCTTGGTATCTGTTGCTGATTATGTACTCAGCAAAACTCCAGGTAATACTGTAAGCAATATGTCTTCTACCCGTGCGTTGAGCGATGTGACCGTTAAGCATGGCGGTTCATACAGCGCGAGTGCCGTAGGTGAGGTGAACGTAACTACCGAGATGAAACGCACCAATGCAGTGATTGGTGGCGAGGGTAATGGCGGTGTGATCTATCCAGCCAGCCACTATGGTCGTGATGCATTGGTGGGTATTGCTTTATTCCTCAGTAGCTTGGCACAAAAAGGTTGCAAGGTAAGCGAATTGCGTGCTACTTTCCCAGAGTACTGTATCTCTAAAAACCGTATTGACCTCACTCCAGAGATCAATGTGGACAAAGTGCTAGAGGCGGTAAAAGAGAAATACGCAGGCGAGCGCATCAACGATAAGGACGGCGTGAAGATCGACTTTGCTGACGGTTGGGTACACCTCCGTAAGTCTAATACCGAGCCAATCATCCGCGTTTACTCTGAGGCCGCTACAATGGAAGAGGCAGACGCGTTGGCAAAGAAAGTGATTGACGTGGTTTGGGAGGTAGTAGGTTAATGGAGATACTGATAACTAACGACGATGGTTGGGGTGCAAAAGGTATCCTGACCATCGTGCGTATAATGAGCGAATTGGGGCATGTAACAGTGGTAGCCCCTGATGGTGCACGTAGCGGTATGAGCAATGCCATCACAGTGGCGCAACCCATCTATCTGCGTCAACTCAATGACCCTAGTTGGGGGCTAGAAGAATGGCAGAAAAATGTGACCATCTATACCACTAATGGTACCCCTAGTGACTGCGTAAAACTCGCCATTGATGTGGTATTCGAAGGAGACAGCAGCAAGATCGACTTGCTGGTAAGCGGTATCAATCATGGTTCAAATGCAGGTATCAATGTCATCTACTCAGGCACCATGGGTGCATGTTTCGTGGGGGCTGAGCATGGTATCCCATCGATAGGTTATTCCATCGATGATCATAGTCCAGAAGCGGATTTTAGTCATATGGAGAAGTATATCCTAGAGCTTACCAAACACCTCTTGGAAGAGGGGATGCCATATGGTGTATGCTACAATGTGAATGCGCCTGTAGGCGAATTAGTAGGCGTGAAATGGACGCGTCAATGCCGTGGTTACTGGAGCAAAGAGATGATTCCCGCAGTAGATGAAACGGGTGAGGCATGCTTCAAACTAGGCGGAGAGTTTATCAACATTGAGCCCGAAGCCCAAGATACCGACCACTGGGCAATGAATAATCATTATCTTAGTGTGCAACCTTGTACAATTGATCAAACGGCTTACGAAGAAATTTGACAAATATTGGATTGGTATTCTGCTGGGGGTAATCTTACCCGTTCTGGTGGGGTATGTGTATATTGAACGCTTCAATCTGTGGTACACTTTCGAAGCATTCGATTGGGATTTGACACGCCCAATTTTAGGACGAATCGGGCAAATTGGCATCTTCCCTAACCTCGCCTTAATTTTCGTTTTCTACACATTAGAGATGTGGCACGTCGCAAAAGGATTACTCATCGGTGCGATGCCCTATTTGATAGCATGTTTTGGATTACTTGTGTAATATGAAGTACTTTTTAATTGCAGGAGAAGCATCGGGGGACTTACATGCCTCCAACTTGATGACATCACTGCGTGAGAAAGACGCGCAGGCGGTGTTTGTAGGATTAGGCGGCGATAAGATGCGCGCCGAAGGGTGTCAAATCTATGTTGATTACCGCAACATGGCTTACATGGGTTTTGTGGCAGTATTGCAGAACCTAGAAAAAGTTAAGCGCAACCTGCAAATTGCAAAACAAGCATTATTGGACGAAAGGCCCGATGTACTCATATTGATAGACTATCCTAGCTTCAACCTCAAGATAGCAAGGTTTTGCAAACGGCACCTAACGCATACGAGAGTAATCTACTATATTCCACCTAAAATATGGGCATGGAAGAAGTGGCGAGTCCATTCTATTGCCAAGTATTGTGATCAGATTTTAGGTATATTCCCTTTTGAGCCTGCATTCTATGCCAAGTACGGATATACATGCCAATATGTAGGCAACCCTACAGCCGATTGCATCCGCACTTTTAATCTTTCACCTGTTACCGCTCACCTGTCTAATTCCATTGCCCTGCTTCCTGGGTCGCGTCGTAGCGAGATTAGTCATTGTCTCCCTACGATGTTAAAGGCAGCTAGGCAAATTGCCCAAGACCAGTATAATATTATCGTTGTTGCTGCGCCAGGTATAGAAGATGAATTTTATCATCCGTACTTGCAAAATGAAGAACTAAGACGAGATTCTTACGCAGTGCTTGCTCAAGCGAAGGCAGCTGTCGTTAATTCAGGAACGGCGACACTTGAAACTGCCCTCATTGGATGCCCACAAACGGCCGTTTATCATGTTGCAGGTAGCAAGTATTTAGAAAAGATTTTACGACCCATCATGTTCAGTATTCCCCATTTCACGCTCGTTAATATCATTCCTAATCAAGAAATAATCCAAGAACTGATTGCTAGTCGATTTACCGAGGAAAATGTCGCAAAAGAACTCTATCGCTTGCTCTATGACGACTGCTACCGCACTCAAATGCAGGCTAACTATCAACACTTATGGCACATACTTGGCGACCATTTCGCTTCTGACACTGCCGCAGAGCAAATTATTGATACTCTAAACTAAAGGATAGACTCTATTTCGTCAGTTCCTCAACGGCTTTTTTAGTGATATCATCATCACGCTCAAAGAGTGGATAGAATCCCTCGTCATTCAATATATTACGCACGATATATGCGTTCACAATACGCACGAGCAACGGACGTGAGATAGCCAATTGTTTCTCGTTAGGCGCTACACCTTTCTCCTGAGCAAATGCTACAAACTCTGGTACCCAGTTCGCTTCTATCAGATGCTTCTCCAGAGATTGCCAATCTGTGTACTTGCTGAGTTTAGCGCGATGTTTATTGGTGTATTGGTACGCAAACTGATAAGTGTATGCGCGGTTGGAAACGATATTGAAGTAGGGGGTGTAAAGTGTCGTATCACGACCTACAAACACGTCTGGCATAATACCTCCACCACCCATTACCTTACGACCTTGCTTGGTGTAATATACGGTGGAATCGGTAAAATGTACACTATCTGCGGAGAAGAATTCTCCATGCTCAAAACGATCAATCAAGTCTTGTGCATAATCCTCTTGTTCGCCTAGTTTGTATGGTTTCTGAATACAGCGACCCGATGGAGTGTAGTAGCGAGCTACCGTCAATCGCATTGCACTACCATCTGCAAAAGGAATCTGCTGTTGCACCAAACCTTTTCCAAAACTGCGACGACCAATAATCGTTGCACGGTCATTATCCTGCATCGCACCAGCAACAATCTCGCTGGCAGAGGCAGAGAAATTATCAATCAATACCACAAACTTCTCACGTTGGAATCGACCCGAACCATTGGCTTTTGCTTCATAGCGAGGATAAGCGCGACCCTCGGAATACACAATCATGTCGCCACGGCTCAAGAACTCGTTCGCTATCTTGATGGCTTGATCCATGTAGCCGCCTGAGTTTTCACGCAAATCGATGATATATGCGGTAGCTCCTTGTCCTTTTAACGTAGCTAATGCCGAAATAAATTCATCGTATGTCTTCTCGGCAAAACGGCTTATGCGTACAAAACCAATCTTCTCGCCTTTTGCCTCGATGATAAACTTTGCATCTACCGAATGTACAGGAATATCGCCACGTGTGATCGTGAAGTCAAGCACCTCATCTGTGCCACTACGTGCAATGCCAATCTTTACTTTGGTGCCTTTAGGACCACGCAAAGCGTGCATCACTTTTTCGTTGGTAATGGTAGTACCCGTGAAGTTGGAGTCGTTGACCATAACGATTTTGTCGCCCGCTAAGATACCCACACCTTCGCATGGACCACCTGAGATAACTGACACCACTTGTACGGTGTCATTTTGTATGGAGAACTGTACACCGATGCCAGAAAAAGAAGCAGAAAGTTCCGAATTGACCATCTCCAAATCCTCTTTTGGTATATAAGCAGAGTGGGGATCAAGGCGTTTGATTACTTCTTTGGTCACCTCCTCTGTGATGCTATCCATATTGATAGGATCTACATAGCCCGCCTGAATCAAGCTCAGTACTTGATCAATCTTTGACTCAGGCTGTTGGAAGAGTTGTCCGTTTTGAATGTAAAAACGCTGTGCGTTCACTTTGTTCGATACAGCATTACCAATCAAAAAGCCCAATAGTAGGCAGACAATGGTCACGGTTGGGAATAAATACTTTTTCATAGTTCTTTTCTTCGATTAAGGAACATGGTTTCTTGCTCTGGGTGCAATGATTATTCCTGGTCTGGCAAAAATTCTACCACCACGCCTGCGCGTTCAAGGAGTTCCACTCCGTCCATGATACGGTATTTCTCGCCATACACTACGCGTTTGATACCTGATTGGATAATGAGTTTCGCGCACTCCATACAGGGCGAAGCGGTCACATATAGGGTAGCTCCTTCACTGCTATTATTGCTGCGTGCCACTTTGGTTAGCGCATTGGCCTCTGCATGCAGAACGTATGGTTTAGACACATTATTTTCATCCTCACAGACATTCTCGAAACCACTAGGAGTTCCATTGTAACCATCAGAGATAATCATCTGGTCCTTTACCAATATTGCACCCACTTTGCGGCGAATACAATAACTATTTTCAGACCATGTGCGCGCCATGCGCATATAGAGGTAATCACGTTGAGTTTGTTTATCCATAGTGCGTTGTTGTAGTATTGTTTTTAATCGTTTATTTGCCACTTTGCGCTGCAAAGGTACATAAAAAAACGCAAATATGCAAGAGTAGTTTACTTTTATTGCTATCAACTACAATATTTATTCACAAAATCCGTGCCGAAACTAACCAAGGTCTTTGGAGTATCATACCAAGATTTGGGAATTTCATCGATAAATACTCTGAGCATATACGCTCTAAATGTCGAAATTTTACTTGTTTTTTTTTATTCTAATCCAAAAACTTGCATATCTCAAAAAAAAATTATATCTTTGCAGCAAAATATAGAAATAAGAAATTAAATCATATGAAAAAAACAATCCTATTCAGCATCGCCCTCATCGCGTTGAGCGCATGCTGCAAACAAGAACAAACATTCGACTACACCGTGGACAAATTCTATGACCTCGAGATTCTGCGCTACCAAGTGCCAGAGTTTGACTCTCTGAGTCTGCAACAAAAAACTCTCGTTTATCACCTTACCGAAGCTGCCTTGCACGGCCGTGATATCCTCTTCGACCAAAACGGTCGCTACAACCTGCGTATCCGTCGCGCCCTCGAAGCGCTCTACACCCAATACAAGGGCGACAAGACTAGCGCTGAGTTCATCAACTTCGAGAAATACCTCAAGCGCGTATGGTTTGCCAACGGCATTCACCACCACTATGCATCCGACAAGTTCCAACCTGAGTTTACTCAAGAGTGGTTCGTAAACGCTTGTGCTGAAGCAGGCGTGACTTACGACGAGGCAATCCTGCCTGTTATCTTCGATCCAACCGTAATGCCTAAATCGCTCAGCCTTGAGGGCGAAGACCTCCTCCTCGCATCTGCCAACAACTACTATGAGGGCGTAACCCAAGCCGAGGCAGAGGCGTACTACGAGGCACACAAGGATAACTCTGCAGAGCCACTCTGGATTGGTCTCAACAGCAAACTCGTAAAGGAGAACGGCAAAGTCGTTGAGCGTACCTACAAAGTAGGGGGCATGTACAGTGCCGCTCTCGAAAAAGTGGTAGAACATCTCGAGAAAGCGCTTCCATTTGCCGAGAACGAGCAACAACGCCTTGTTATCGAGAAGATGATTGAGTTCAACAAGACGGGCGACCTCCGTGCCTTCAACGAGTACTGCATCGCTTGGGTCAAAGACCTCGACAGCCGTGTGGACTATGTCAATGGCTTCACCGAGACATATGCTGATCCATTGGGTATTACAGGTACTTGGGAGTCACTCGTGAACTTCAAAGACATGCGCGCTACCCACCGTTGCCAAACCATCTCCGACAACGCGCAATGGTTCGAGGACAACTCGCCAACTGATGTAAAATACAAGAAAGAGGAAGTCAAAGGCGTGAGCGCAAAGGTCATCACCGCAGCTATCCTCGCTGGCGACTGCTACCCAGCAACCCCTATCGGTATCAACCTGCCTAACGCCAACTGGATTCGCAAGGACTATGGCTCCAAGTCTGTGACCATCGACAATATCACCCACGCCTACAACGAGGCAGCCAAAGGCAATGGCTTCAACGAGGAGTTTATGATTAGCCCAGAGGTGATTGCTATGTATGAGAAAGCAGGTGCTTGCGGCGACTTGCATACCGACCTCCACGAGTGCGTAGGTCACGGTTCGGGCAAACTCATGCCTGGCGTTACCAAAGATGCCCTCAAGGAGCATGCTTCTACTATCGAGGAGGCGCGTGCCGACTTGCTTGGTCTCTACTATATGGCTGATCCTAAGCTCGTCGAACTCGGACTCTTGGAGGACGAAGAGGCATACAAGGGCTTCTACTACCAACAGATGATGAACGGCCTCATGACCCAACTTGTGCGCATTGAGCCAGGCAAGGACATCGAAGAATCACACATGCGCAACCGTCAGCTCATCGCCCTTTGGGTATTCAAGAACGCCAAGAACAACGAGGTGGAGATGATCGAGCGTGACGGCAAGCACTACCTCCAAATCAATGATTATGAGGGCATTCGTCACCTCTATGGCGAGTTGCTCCGCGAGATCCAACGCATCACTTCCGAGGGCGATTACCCAGCAGCTAAAGCGATGGTTGAGGAGTACGCCGTAAAAGTGGATCAAGACTTGCACAAAGAGATCCTAGAGCGCTACGAGAAACTCAATCTTGCTCCATACAAGGGTTTTGTTAACCCTGTTTATACCGCGCACTACGATGCAGAGGGCAATATCACGGATGTCACACTCGACTACACCGAGGGCTATATCGAGCAGCACCTCCGCTATTCCCGCGACTATTCTTTCTTACCAGACATTAACTAATATCGTTTTGCGAACGCTGCGCTACTGTTTAGTGTTTTGGAGAATATTATTTCGTTTTGGCTCATTCATGCAACATGTTGCATTCTTTTGAGCCAAAAACGAAAATAACCATTGAATTGACAATAATTGACGACCCTAATTGACGCCAATTGTCTTAAAAAAATCAATGCTCCTCGAACTGCCCATATCAAAATCCATTGCAAATCGATTATTGATATTGCAAGCTATACACGGAGACGGTCTAGTGACCGTCTCTGCTTGCGGGGTCCCCGACGATGCTCGCATCGTGGGGTGCTTCGATATGCCCGACGATGTGCAGATTCTCCACCGCGCCTTAACAACACTACACAATCCTACACAATCCTACACAACACTACACCTTTCCAATTGTGGAACCGCCATGCGGTTCTTAACTGCCTATGCAGCACAATTGGAAAATAGAGTCACCATCTTGGACGGCGTGGAGCGCATGCACCATCGCCCTATTGGTCAGTTGGTGGACGCCTTGCGTGAGATAGGCGCGCAGATTGACTATTTGGGCGAAGAAGGCTTCCCGCCTTTGCGTATCATGGGCAAGGTGCTTGACAAGAGCAAACCTATCACCCTCAACCATCCCCAATCCACGCAGTTCGTTTCTGCGCTTCTCCTCATCGGTGCGAATGTCCAAACCGACAGCACATCTCCTTACGTCACCCTCACCCGCGCGCTTATCAAGCAGTATGCTCTTGCCTCATTTACTGAAGATTCAGCGACGAGCGTGCGAAGGAGCGGTGGCAATAAAATCAGCAGCGTAGAAAATAAGATTAATTTAGATTTCGTGAGCGAAGCGAACAGGAACCCTATTTTCCTCGAACGCGATTGGTCCTCCGCCGCTTTCTGGTACGAGTATGTAGCTCTCCATGGTGGTGAGATCACGCTCCCAGGTCTCTCTCGCGACTCATTGCAAGGCGACAAGGTCGTGGCCGACATCTTCTCGTGCCTCAGTGTTCAAACCCAATATACCAGCGAAGGTGTTGTAATAACGAGGACGAACCAAAACTATTCCGCAGAGCGCGGCAGGAAGTTGATTGCCGCGCAAGTTGTTGATGTTGTCTTTAATAATCAAAACTCTGGCAACATGATTGTCGATGGCACTCTCCACAAAGACTTTAAGGATTGCCCTGACTTATACCCTGCGGTCGCATTGACCTGCGAAAAATTAGGTATAAAATTAGAAGCCGCTGGCACCGACTCCCTTCCGTTGAAGGAGTCCGACCGCTTGCGTGCCGTGGCAGAACACCGCACCGATGCCGACCACCGCATGGCAATGGCATTATTGATCGCTGGTTACGAAGTGGACGATACCGCTTGCATCAGCAAATCCTATCCGCAATTCTTACAACAATGGCAGACGATTCTCAACTCTTAACTCTCAACTTTCAACTCTCAACTCTCAACTCTCAACTCTTATCTCCCCCTTGTCTGCCACCTATCCACATCGTGACCTCATCGTGACCTCATCGTGACCTCATAGGAACTTCGCCGTATCATTACCGTAAGATCATCGAGAGAAATAGGGTATATCGTCCGATATTGATGCTGTTTCTTCATTGCCTACATAGGGATGTGTTTAGTTCTCGGCGATTTCCCGCCGAGTAAATATTCTTCTTATTATCCCGACTTTTAGTCGGGTACTCCCTGTCCTATAGCCGCTTGCGGCGTCCTGTGCGCTTGCGCATTTGCCTCTAAACACTAAACTGTAGGCGCTTTGCGCCGTTCTCTAAACTGCGACATAGTCGCCGCTTTTAAACCTTAAACTCTAAACTTTCAACTGAAAAATTTGCACGATTGCAAATTTTTCACTACCTTTGCTGTCGAAATGATTCACGCTGGGGAATGTGGGCGGGTGTGTCTGCCTTTCACCCTAACAAGAATCTTTCAAAGACATAATAAAAGGCGTTTATTGGCGCTTGTTTTGGTACTCTGAAATCCTGCAAAATTTCACACTCCCAAAGCAAGAGGGCGATAAATGCCCATTGGTATGTTATATCCGTTGTGTCCCACAACGATTAGCATATCGGCGTGGGCATTCATTGTTTATTCTTGTGTGTAGGGTCTTGCAGGAACCTCAGAGTAGAGAATAAGCAAAAAGAGGTTCCACGCTTTTTCTATAATTATACCAACGGGGCGTTTGGAGCCAACTTCCCACAAAGTAAAACTCAACAAAACCGATGGTCTATGGGATATAAGCGACCAAAAACGCAAAATGAAAAAACTATTGTTTGTATTAACAACTTTATTGATTGCAAATTTTACTTATGCACAATTTCAACACTCCTACGGGGAATATGAAGTATACATTTATGATGATGGGCAATCTGGTCACGCTTGCATAGTACATTTTGACGGAAACGAAGCTATTTGTTGGAGTTTTCAATCTGCCAACAGCTGTAGAGCGACACTACTAGGAGTTAAAAATCGTTTAGAACGCAATTCCAAACATTTCGATGCATGGGTTCGTGGGAATGGGAAAAGTGATGATTATTATAGTGTAGCGAAGTATTGTCCAGAAAAATCAGACTCATACTATACAGTTTATTCCTACAGAACAAATTATGGATACGGAATGTCTAATAGGACCTGTTATATGTATTTTGATAAAAATCGTACACGTGTTCGCTTTGAACCTGCATCGGCTTTTACCACATCTACTCATCCTAATTCAAATATATTAAAACGAGTAGATGTATTCACATTATTACCCGCTAAATATAGA
>JAZOVR010000003.1:0-11769 GCA_045658785.1 Paludibacteraceae bacterium
GGATTTATATTAGGTATTTGCATATATCACTTTCTACATTAAAAGAAGCAAGATATAGTTCTCTTGCCTCTTTTAATCATTATTTAGAAATTGTAAGAATTCTTGCTAGGTAATGTCATTATTCCCACTCAATAGTTGCGGGTGGTTTTGCAGAGATGTCATAGCAAACGCGGTTAACACCTTGCACTTTATTGATAATCTCATTACTGCACTTAGCCAAGAACTCGTATGGGATACGTGCCCAATCGGCTGTCATAGCATCTACTGAGAGTACAGCACGGAGTGCTACAGGATGCTCATAAGTGCGGGTGTCGCCTTTCATACCTGTGCTACGCACGGTAGATAACAAGATAGCACCTGCCTGCCATACCTTATTGTATAAACTTACGCCATCCTCATCTTTCCATTCGCGAAGCATGTTCACGAAGATAGCATCTGCCTCTTGGAGAATATGCACTTTCTCTGGAGTGATGTCGCCGAGGATACGCACACCTAAACCAGGGCCTGGGAATGGATGACGGGTGATAAGGTGCTCAGGTACACCCATATAGCGACCGATGCGGCGAACCTCATCCTTGAAGAGAAGCTTAAGCGGTTCACAGAGTTTGAGGTTCATCTCTTTAGGCAGACCACCTACGTTATGGTGGCTCTTGATGACCTTACCAGAGTGGTTAATGGACTCAATAATATCTGGATAGATAGTACCTTGACCTAGCCACTTAGCATCAGTAATCTTCTTGGCTTCCTCATCAAATACCTCAATAAAGTCGCGACCGATAATCTTACGTTTTTGCTCTGGATCAGTTACACCAGCCAAGTCACCGTAGAAACGAGCCTTAGCATCCACACCGATTACATTCAGTCCTAGGCACTCATAATCACGAAGAACATTCTCAAACTCGTCCTTGCGGAGCAAGCCGTGATCTACGAAAATACATGTCAAGTTCTCACCAATAGCACGATTGAGAAGCACAGCGGTAATAGAACTATCTACTCCACCCGAAAGGGCAAGAATGACACGTTCGTTGCCTATTTGCTCCTTGAGTTGAGCCACAGTAGTTTCTACGAAATTAGCAGGCGTCCAGTCCTGTGCGCTACCGCAAGTGTCGAGTACAAATGGACGGAGTTCTTCTACTGTAGGTTGTTCACCAGCAGCGATGTTGAGTTGAGGAATGCAGCTGCAGAAGCGGCTGAGAGTGTCTTGGAGTGCCTGTGGCTCTTCTACAGAGTCTTTGTCACCAGAGAGGATCAGACCGATGATGTCTTTGTCATCCTCTGGGTACTTGTTGTAAGGCAAAACCTCGCAGAAAGTATCCAACTCGCGTACACGGCGACCAATGAGTTGAGTAGTCTGCGAACCTAAATCAAGAATGATAAGTTTTTGCATAAATTATGGTTGTTTATATCAATAATTTCGAAATTGGCCACAAAATTACACAAAAAAAATGGAATATACAATATCAATTAAAAAAAAATGCTTAATTTTCAAAAAAGTTTATATTTTTATCTGATCCAAAAACGATCAGCAGGATGAAAATCTGGCAATTGGATAACTCCATCTTCAAGGAATGTACGTAAGTGCTTAATTACAGTTTTTTGAGTTATACCACGTTGCTTAGCTATTTCGTTTATTCTATAACCTTTCCTAAGCAACACCACAGATTGAAAAGCAGTACTACTAGTGCGAACTTTGCGTTGTTGAGTGTAAATCTGCAAATTAGGTTCTTTCAGTTGAAACTTACTCCGTGCTTTGAAATATCCCTCTACGGTAGGATCGGAAGACACCTTCGATTGCAAGAATGCGATGCGAGCGATAGATGCATAGATGTCCGTCAGTGACTGTTTGAGCATAGAAGCATCATTCTTATCATGACTGCGTAGAGGAGAATCCATCATAGTCTTCAGCACATCATGCAGACGAGGAGCAAAAAATGCAATAGACGCCTTTAAACGCTCTTGCAAACGTTGCATATTTCCCTGATAAATGATTTGACGTATTTGCTGTTGGAAACGCTCTCCCACCCTTTGAAGTTCCTCCAATAGAGTAATTATATTGGCAAAATAATCCTCCGAAGTATTCTGTAGCGAATGCATTTTCTTGCTCATTTGTGAGAGCGCGTAGCAACGCCCTATCAGTTCACGAAAATCATACAGCGCACAAAATAAAGCTGTTGCATACTCCTGTTGCGCCATAGGAAGTTGCTGGAAGACAGTCTCTAGCTGCTGTTGCTGATTGGTAAAATCCAACACCTCGCACGCATTGGTTAGTGCACGACTTGGGATGGGTGTCAAAAGTACAATGCCCTCCAATGTGCGACAACGCGACAATGCTACATACACCTGTCCTGCTGCAAAAGCATCCGCTGCATCAATTACCACATGATCAAAAGTCAATCCCTGTGCCTTGTGGATTGTAATAGCCCATGCTAATCTCAAAGGATAATGGCTAAAGCTCCCCACTATCTCGGGTATAATAACATCTGCACCAGTGTCAGTCGTATAACGGATATTCTCCCATGTCTCAGTATGTACTTCTATTGGTTCTTCCCCCTCGCAAGTGACCGTTATTGTTTTGTTGGTCAGATGAGAGACAATACCCAGTTTCCCATTATAGTAGCGTTTCTCAACAGAAGAGTCGTTTTTGGTGAACATCACGCGTGCCCCAAGTTTCAAAGTTAGCGTCTCGTCCATTGGGTACATTGAGTCTGGAAATGTGTCCTTTATCGTTGCATGATAAGTATATACTTTGCCAGGTAGTGCCTCCAATTCACAGTCATTGATAGCATCCACCTTGCGATTGTGGGTAGAAAGGGTGATATAATGTGTCTTTTGTTCATCCACCCTGAAATTAGGCTGATAACGTGTATTTAGTTTCTGCAGTGTTTGAGACGTAAGCTTATTATTGCGGACTTGATTGAGTATCTCAATAAAATCCAGATTGGTTTGGCGGAAAACATGATCAAGTTCGATATATACAGGGCTCAATTGCTCAAACACACGCGCTTGAAAGAAATAAGGTCCTTTGTAATAGCCTTGCAGCATGCGCCATTCCTCCTCGCGCGCCACAGGCGATAGTTGGAAGAGGTCACCAATTACCAACACTTGTACACCACCAAAAGGATGACTAGGCTGATGCTTGATGTGACGAAGTACGGCATCAATCGTATCTAACAAATCGCTCCGCACCATACTAACTTCATCTATAACAAGGAGTTCCAAGTTACGCAACACACGTTGTTTCTGAACACGCATCTGCATCTCGGAGAAGAGTTGTTTGCGTGCTTCAGGTGTAGGGAGAAATACTTGGGGAGGTAACTGAAAAAGGGAGTGAATTGTCATCCCTTCAGCATTAATAGCAGCTACTCCTGTAGGAGCGACCACCGCCATTTGTTTAGAGCATTCCTGCTTTAGACGACGCAGAAAAGTGGTTTTTCCCGTCCCTGCTTTGCCCGTTAGGAAAACACATCGATTGGTATGTTGCACATATTCATATGCTAGTTCGTATGCATCCATTATTTTGCGAAGAAAAAGCTTTATCTGTTTTAAGTCTCATCAATTATTTACAAAATGAATGCAAAGATACAACAAATATTTGGAATAATAAAAAATTTTGCTTATTATGTCTATTTTTCCAGAAAATATTAGATGACGTTTTTTTACTTCAAATATATGGTCAAGATCCTATTGCCATCATAATTATAGCACGATTTATCTAAGCTTATGCCCCTAATATCACTATCATATAAATTTCTTTTTTATAAAAATGAACAAATATTTTGGTTATATGCAAAAAAAATAGTAATTTTGCAGGGTGTTTAATTTTAAGACAAGTAATAAGATACAATACTATGACACTAACAGAAAGATTTTTGAAGTATGTGAGTTTCTGCACTACTTCAGATGAGCAAACCAACATGACTCCTTCCACACCAGGGCAAATGGAGTTTGCAAAGTACCTAGCAGCTGAACTAAAAGCGATTGGTATGCAAGAGGTTACATTGGATAAGAATGGCTATGTGATGGCTACCCTACCTGCTAACACAGAAGGAAAGCCTACCATCGGTTTCATCGCACATATGGACACTGCTCCTGATGCCAGCGGAAAGCATGTAAAAGCGCGTATCGTAGAAAATTACGACGGACAAGACATCCTGCTCAATGCAGAGAAGAACATCGTGTTTGAAGTAGCAAAATACCCAGAAATATTGGATTATAAAGGTCAAGATATCATCGTGACCGACGGTACTACTCTGCTCGGCGCAGATGACAAAGCGGGATTGGCAGAGATTGTTACTGCATGTGAGTACCTGATTCAACACCCAGAAATTCAACATGGAAAGATTCGCGTGGGCTTTACACCAGATGAGGAAATCGGTCAAGGTGCAGACCACTTTGATGTCAAGAAATTCGGTTGCGACTTTGCCTATACGATGGATGGTGGCGCAGTGGGCGAGTTGGAGTACGAAAACTTCAATGCGGCTGGCTGCAAGGTGAAGGTGCATGGTGTGAATGTACACCCTGGTTATGGTTATCACAAGATGATTAACTCCATGCGCATAGCTAATCATTTTGCTATGATGTTGCCTCGTTGGGAGACCCCAGAGCACACACAAGGTTATGAGGGCTTCTACCACCTGATCGCCATGAACGGCACCGTAGAAGAGACTACTCTGCAATATATCATCCGCGACCATGATCGTGCTCGCTTTGAGAGCCGTAAGCGCGAGATTGAGCACTTGGCACGCAAGATCAACCAAGAATATGGCGAAGGCACCGTAGAGGTGGAGCTTCGCGATCAATATTATAATATGCGCGAGAAAGTGGAACCCGTGATGCATATCGTTACCCTCGTAGAGGAAGCGATGAAGGAGGTCGGCGTTACCCCTAAAGTACAACCTATCCGCGGCGGAACAGACGGTGCACGCTTGTCATTTGAGGGTCTGCCCTGCCCTAATATCTTCGCTGGTGGTGTGAACTTCCATAGTCGATTTGAGTACTTGCCTATTCCATCCATGGAGAAGGCAATGGAAGTAATCTTGCAAATTGTACGCAAAGCGTAATTTGCAAGATCGTTTAAAGTTTAAAGTTTAAAGAAATAATATATGAAAACAACTCCATTTACAGACATCCATATCGCTTTGGGAGCGAAGATGGCAGACTTTGCGGGCTTCAATATGCCTATTCAATATCCTACAGGTATCAACCAAGAACACATGATTGTGCGCGAAGGCGTGGGCGTATTTGATGTGAGCCACATGGGCGAGTTTTGGGTGAAAGGCGAGAAAGCATTGGATTTTCTGCAATATATCACGACCAATGATGTGAGCAAACTGGAGGCAGGAAAAGCACAATACACCTGTTTCCCTAATGGCAAAGGCGGTATTGTAGACGACCTTATTATCTATAAATACTCCACTACCAAATACCTACTCGTGGTAAACGCAGGCAATATCGACAAAGACTGGGCATGGGTGAACGAGCACAACACCTTTGGTGTTCAGCTCGAGAACGCCAGTGACCGCTATGGTCAATTGGCAGTGCAAGGTCCCAAAGCGACCGAGATGTTGCAACTTTTGACGGATGCAGATTTAAGTGCGATTCCTTACTACGCTTTCCGCGAATGGTCATTCGCAGGCGTACAGGGCGTAATATTGAGTAACACGGGTTATACAGGTGCAGGTGGCTTTGAGTTGTATTTCCCAAAAGAGTACAGCCAACAAATTTGGGATGCCCTCTTCGAGGTAGGCAAACCTTTCGGTTTGGCTCCTATTGGTTTGGGCGCACGTGATAGTTTACGTTTGGAGAAATGGTACTGCCTCTATGGACATGATATCGACGACACCACTTCGCCATTGGAAGCGGGATTGGGTTGGATCACCAAGTTCGATGCCAAGGACTTTATCGACAAAGAATACTTGCTCAAGCAGAAGGCAGAGGGCGTACAACGCAAGTTGGTACACTTTGAATGCCAAGAGCGCGCTATCCCCCGCTGTGGCTACGAGATATGCGATGTTGAGGGTACAGTGATAGGTAATGTAACGAGTGGTATCATGCTGCCAACCACTAAAGTGGGCATCGGTATGGGCTATGTAAAGACTGCTTTTGCCAAGAAAGATACCATAATCTATGTAAAGATTCGCGAAAAGCTGATTCCAGCGAAGATAGTATAATAACAGCATTGTATTAGCCAAATAGTGCGGTTATAGTGCGGTTATAGTGCGGTGAAATCAATACACAGTATCGGAAATTTTTTAGAGCGCAATGCATTGTCGTTGGCTATGATGGTAGGTGTGATAGGGTTTCCTATGTTTCGACATCTAACATGTATATTGCCACCACTTATCTTCTTAATGCTCTTTTTCACCTTTTGTAAAACCAATCCCATGGACTTACGTTTGCGAATGTGGCATGGGATTGTTTTACTAGTACAACTATGTTTGAGTGCTGGTGTTTACTATGGTTTATTAGCAATAGGTAATTGGTTTCCAACGAAACATCTGGATGATTGGAACATCATTGCACAGGGGGTGATGCTGTGTGTACTGATGCCTACAGCCTCCGCAGCCGCTATCATTGCAGGCAAGTTAGGAGGCAGTATTCAGAACTTGACATCTTTCACCTTATTAAGCAACATAGTTACTGCGATAGTGGTACCAGTGTTCTTTCCTGTTGTTAATCCTAGTGCAGGGATTGAGTTTCTTGAGGCATTTACCATGATTCTCAAACGCATATCTCCTCTCCTGCTATGTCCTTTTTTTGCAGCATGGTTGTTGCGTATTTTCTACAACATTTATCACCGACATCACAAGACAGGTAAAACATTTGCACTCTCACCGAGATGGGCTTCCATGCCTTTCTACATATGGATAATAACGTTGGTGATTCTGATGGCTGATTTGACCGATACACTTATCCATCAAAGTTATAGTATATGGACGATTGTTATATTGTGTATAGGTTCGCTAATGACATGCTTACTCCAGTTTAGTTTAGGCAAATGGATAGGTGCGCACTTTCCAGCTTCCACCAAAGGCGAAGATTATCGAGATATTCTGGTAAATCCTGCTGCAGCAAACTATAGCATGGAACAAATCAGTCGCATCACAGCTGGACAAGCCTTCGGACAAAAGAACACCACATTGGCTATCTGGATGGCACAGACATATTTACTTCCTGTAACGTCAATTGCGCCAGCAGCATATATCATTTGGCAAAATATCTTCAACTCTATCCAACTATCAATAGCTGGACGCCAAAAATCGTCTTAAAGAATCTCCATCAAAGGCTATAAAATTCCTAATAAAGCAATGCAGACCCGTTGCAGCCTTATTTCCCAACGGAGATTGCACTTTATTAGTTTCTATCGTAATCTATTACTTGTTTTGAAGAGGAATTAATTCATAAAAAATAGTCAACTATTGCACATATCATAAAAAATGTGTAACTTTGCAGACTGTTTTACTCTTAATACCTCTAAGAGAAAGGGAATATTATTTATACACCCACTATAAAACCGAACATAAGAATAATATGAAAAGAACACCTACTCCCCATATCGGGGCACAATTAGGCGAAATCGCCGAAACAGTCATCATGGCAGGTGATCCACTACGTGCTAAGATGATGGCAGAAAAATATTTAGAGAACCCTGTGCAATTCAATAATGTACGCGGTATGCTAGGTTTTACAGGCACACACAATGGTAAGCGTGTGAGTGTAATGGGACACGGCATGGGTATTCCATCCATCGGCATCTACACCTATGAGTTATATAATTTTTACGGCGTAAAAACCATAATCCGCGTAGGTAGTGCTGGCAGTATCAACAAGGATCTACATGTAGGCGATCTCGTTATTGCCATGGGCGCTTGCACCAATAGCAACTACGCATTGCAATACGAGCTACCAGGTACTTTTGCACCTATCGCAGACTTCGATCTTTGCCGCCGTGCTGCAGAAGCCGCAGAAAAGTTCGGGTATAAATACAAAGTAGGTAATGTTTTCTCATCCGATACTTTCTACACCGAAAACCCAAACAACGATAAATGGATCAATATGGGTGTACTAGCGGTAGAGATGGAAGCTCCAGCGTTATATATGAACGCGGCACGCAGTGGGAACAAGGCTCTTGTTATTTGCACTGTATCTGACAACATACTTACTGGAGAAGCGACTACCGCAGAAGAGCGTCAAAATAGTTTCACTCACATGATGGATGTTGCTTTCAGTCTGCTATGAGAAAGTACCTTACCATTATCTTGTGCTTTGTGCTTCCCCTACTTCATGCAGAACGTAGGATAGAACCTATACCATATGGTGATATGGACCAATGGCAGGTACGTTATGTCAAAGAGTCAAAAATTATGGGGGATCAAACCAAAATCTTGTATGCCCTCGCTCCGAACGACACTATTAAGCAGAATCAAGCCTATCAACCTATAGAAGGTAACCCATGGGGAAGTAGTGCCACATATGCCAAGTTCATGGGAATTGAAACGGGAATGGAAGGATCCGTAACCCCAGAAAAAAGAGGCTATGGATACTGTTGCAAATTGCAAAATATACTTGCCAATATTAAGCTCTTTGATATGCATGCTATGGTATCTGGAACTATTTATATGGGAAAGGCCCTAGAGCCACTTGGTATTGGAGCTAAGAGCAGACCCTATACAGCCATTGACTTCGGAGTTCCATTTACACAACATCCCATAGCCCTACAACTTGACTATAAGGCTTGTATATCAGAAGCAGACAGTCTAATCACCACCGAGAGAAATAGACCAGAACGTGTCCCTGGCCACGATTGTGCTGTCATCTACATCTATCTACAACATCGCTGGGAAGATCCCGAAACAGGCGAAATTTTTGCTCGTCGTGTAGCTACTGCCTACGAAGCAATCTGTGAGAGTATTACCGAATGGGAGAACGAACATGAAATTCCTATTCGCTGGGGAAACATAACCAACGATATGGATTTTCAGCCATATGAAGATTTAAATCAAATTAAAATGATGGCACGTAACTCCGAAGGAAAAATGATGAAGATTAAAGAAGTGGGCTGGAGTCTAGACGAACCTACACATATGATAATGTATATTTCATCCAGCAATGCAGGCGTTTTCCGCGCATGTGAGGGCAATACACTATGGGTAGATAATCTGCGATTAATCTATGATGAGGAATAATTAGACAATGCATATACAAAGCAGGTTAGTCATTTTCAGACTAACCTGCTTTTTTATCTGCAATCAACGTTATCTTATTTATACATAAAGCGTTTAATACTACGCTTGGGGGTTTTCTCAAATTCTTTTTCTACAACCTCGATGGCTGTCACTTGGCTATATTGAGGCAATAATTTGTTGAGTTCCTTACGATTATCCTCCATAAAGTCAAAAATATTTCTTCCAGCCAAAATCTTCTGACCCGCTGGAGTAATATCTGGAAACACTAATGCTACTAACTTTTGCTCACGTTGCACCACAACTGATTCCAATACCAATGGCAAACTATTCAGTTTATCTTCAATTTCCTCTGGATAGATGTTTTGTCCGCTTGGTCCAAGGAGCATGTTCTTGCTTCTTCCACGGAGGAACAAGTTGCCATCCTTATCCAAGATACCTAAGTCACCAGTACGCATCCAGCCATCTTCGGTGAAGGTCTCTTTGGTAGCTTGTTCATTTTTGTAGTAGCCCTTCATCACGTTCACGCCATATACTTGTACTTCACCTTCTTTCTTTGTAGGATCTTCAGAATCGATACGAATTTGCATGCCAGGGATGATCTTACCGCAAGAGCGATATGCATATTTATCCCAATCTTCATAACTAATCAGCGGAGCACATTCGGTCATACCATAGCCCACGCAGTATGGGAAATGCATTTGCTTCAAGCAGGTTTCCACCTCTTCGTTGAGTGCAGCACCACCGATAATCAAATAGCGTGTCTCGCCGCCAAAAGCGGCCAATACACTGCTGCAAACTTTCTTGTGAAGAAGTTTATTGATAAGTGGAGTATTCCAAAGCACTTTCATGAGTGGTTTTTTAATGATAGGGAACACTTTACCCTTGATAATCTTCTCAATAACCAAAGGTACGGTGAGAATCATAAATGGATGCACCTCAGCAAACGCCTTCATCAATACAGATGGTGTTGGAGCTTTGGTCAAGAAATATACCTCTGCACCATCACACACTTGATACAAGAACTCGAACATCAGTCCAAACATATGCGCAATAGGCAACATAGACATCACTTTATCGCCTGGTTGGTGAGGAATCTTCTTCACCGCAAAATCGATGTTACCTGATAGGTTCTTGTGGGTAAGCATAACACCCTTTGGATTGCCAGTCGAACCTGAAGTGTAGTTCAGCAATGCCAAATCGTCGTGATTATCTGTAGGATAGTTCACATCTTCAGCTTTCACACCATTAGGATATGCCTTTGCGAATGCATCGTTTACACCTGCATAAGCTTTCTCTACATCCTCATTAGCTGCGTACTTCAAACTAAAATCGTCCATAAATACCAAAGCGGTCAAGCCAGGCATTTCTTTGGCATCAATCTTTTTCAACACATTAGGACCCGCATACAGTAACTTCGCCTCTGAGTGGTTTACCAACGCGTGTACACCTTCCGCAGTAAAATCAGGTAAAATACTTACTGCCACGGCTTTATAAGTTTCGATAGCTAGAAATGTCAAACCCCAGTTTGCACAGTTACGACCACACAACGCAATCTTATCACCCTCTTTGATGCCCAACTCACGAAAAGTCACGTGCAGACGAGCGATCTCATTAGCTAATTCGCCATACGTGTAAGATGTGTTGCCGTCCAAATCCTTCATTGCCAACACATTCCATTTGTTGACAATCGTATTCTGGAGGTAATCCAGATAATGTTTTAATTCCATAATTATATGATTTTTATATGAATTTCGCTACAAAGATACTATTATTTTCTCGAATAAGCGTTCGAAAATCGTAGTATTTGTTGTTTTTTAGTAATTTATGCGTTTTTTTCTTTCTTTATCAACTCGTATAGATAATTGTATTGTTCCGAAAAAATCTCATAATTCATCGGTACCCCCGCACGACCAGGATCCCAACCGTCCTTGATATGAACAAACATATGAGCCACAGTGTCAATATGCACATTACCACGCACTTCACCTGCGCGCATACTATTTTTAATTGCTTGAGTCCATAGGCTCAATTCATGCTCATATAACCTACGAGCCTTCTTGTACAAATCAGGAAACTTGCTATACGCTGTAAACATCACATTCACCACATTCGACACATTAATGTTCTTATTATCAACTTGTTCGTGAAACTCTTTTAGTTGATATAGATAGTACATCATTGCCTCGATCACTTCTGGTACTGTTGCACTTTCCTTCACCTTATCCAACGCACGCTGTTTGGGCTGCAACAAAAAAGTCGTTACGGCCTCTTGAAACAACTCATCTTTATCCTTAAAATAGTAATACAATGTCCCACGCCCCATGTTCAACGCTGCCTGCAAATCCGTAATCGACACATTCGCATATCCCTCTACACAATACAACTCAATAGCTTTCAACAGGATTTTTTCTTTGCGATCTTCTACCATAACTCACTCTTTTTAAGTGTTTTACAATAATTCATAATTCTAAATTCAGAATTCAGAATTACAATTTCGACTGCAAAGGTAGAAAAAATATTTTATATACACAAACTTTTTTTAAGAAAAACGAACATACGTTCGAAAATTATACACTACCTTTGC
>JAZOVR010000004.1:0-43364 GCA_045658785.1 Paludibacteraceae bacterium
CCACAGCAAGCTCGACGATTCTATCACGCTGACTGCTGATAGTACCGCAGCTATTGCCCTCGCTTTGCACCTTTATTATAATGGTGTACACGATGAGGAAGATACCAAAATTACTATTCAACCACACCGTACACAATGGAACAACAAGATGTACGGCATGAACAATTTACATCGTTAAAACAATGAAAAAAGGATTTAATTTTACTATCGGTGGTCAAAAATACGAGACAACCGTTAAAGAAATAGAACCAAACGTAGCAGAAGTAGTAGTGAATGGTACTTCTTTCATCGTTGAGTTCCAAAAGAATGAGTCTAAGAAAGTGAAAGCTGCTCGAGTAGCTGCCCCTACCGCTGCTCCTACTGCAGCTCCTGTAGCTGCTAAGCCAGCTGGTGCTGCTACTGTTAAGAGCCCACTGCCAGGTAGCATCGTAAAAGTGATGGTTAAGCCAGGTGACAGCGTGAAGAAGGGCGATACCCTCCTCACCATGGAAAGTATGAAGATGGAGAACGTAGTAGCTAGCGAGTACACTGGTACCGTGAAGAACGTCCTCGTACAAGCTGGTCAAAACGTAATGCAAGACGACAAGCTCGTTGAGATTGAGACCGTAGCAGAGGCTGCTGCTCCTGCAGCTCCAAAGGCTGTGGCTGCTCCTCAACCAAAACCAGCTGCCGCTCCTGCTCCAGCGCCAGCTCCTGCTCCAGCAGCTGCGCCTGTAGGTGGAAACAAAATTAACAGCCCACTCCCAGGTTCAGTGATCTCTGTAGCAGTAAAAGAGGGTCAAGCTGTGAAGAAAGGTGACACATTGCTCGTGCTCGAAAGTATGAAGATGGAGAACCCTATCTTGGCTGACTGCGACGGTACTGTTAGCAAGATTGCTGTGGCTCCGGGTCAAAGCGTAATGCAAGACGACTTGCTCGTTGTTATCGCATAATTTTACCTTTAAAACTTTTAAAACCCTTAAAACTTTTAAAACTCAAGAATTATGTGGAATGACTTTTTAGCTTTCTTCCAAAGCATGGGATTTTTGAATATGGAGTGGCAACAAGGTGCTATGCTCCTGATTTCATTCTTCCTTTTGTATTTGGCAATTAAGAAGCAATATGAGCCATTGTTGCTCCTTCCTATCGCATTTGGTATGTTGCTCACTAACTTGCCAAACGCTAATATGTACCACCCAGAGTTGTGGGCAAACTTCCTTGATGCAACCCATGAGGGTTATCATAGCTATGGTTACATCATGAAGAATGCGGGTCTTCTTGACGTGCTCTATATCGGTGTGAAAGCGGGTGTTTATCCTTGCTTGATCTTCATCGGTGTAGGTGCGATGACCGACTTCGGTCCGCTGATTGCTAACCCTAAGTCTTTGCTCTTGGGTGCTGCGGCTCAGTTGGGTATCTTCATCACTTTCCTCTGCGCGAGTGCATTCTTCACCCCAGCAGAGGCAGGTTCTATCGGTATCATCGGTGGTGCGGATGGTCCTACTTCTATCTTCTTGACCTCAAAGTTGGCTCCTCACTTGCTCGGCCCTATCGCTATTGCGGCTTATTCGTATATGGCATTGGTGCCAGTAATCCAACCACCTATCATGCGTGCGTTGACTACTCCTGCTGAACGTAAAATTAAGATGAAACAACTCCGCTCTGTGAGCAAGGTAGAGAAGATTGTCTTCCCTATCATCATCACTGCTGTTGTAGCGCTCGTATTGCCTGATGCTGCTCCATTGATTGGCTGCTTGATGTTGGGTAACTTGATGAAGGAGTCTGGCGTGGTTGATCGTTTGAGCAAAGTAGCTCAAAACGAGTTGATGAACATCGTGGTGATCTTCCTCGGTCTCTCAGTAGGTGCTACTGCTACAGGTGCTACCTTCCTCAATGTGAAGACTATCTTGATTCTCTGCATGGGTATCGTAGCCTTCGGTATGGGTAGTGCAGGTGGTGTACTCCTCGCTAAGTTCATGAACCTCTTCTCAAAAGAGAAGATCAACCCACTGATCGGTTCTGCTGGTGTATCTGCTGTGCCTATGGCTGCTCGTGTGAGCCAAATGGAAGGGCAAAAAGCTGATCCTAGCAACTTCCTCCTCATGCACGCTATGGGTCCAAACGTAGCTGGTGTGATCGGTTCAGCAGTGGCTGCAGGTATCTTGCTTACCATGCTGGGATAATGTTGAATTAGGAATTTATAATTCTAAGATAGGGTTTACACCTTATTATATATAAGAGAGTGTGTCTAAAATGTAGGCACACTCTTTTGTATAAAAAAATGTAGATAACATTTGCAAATATGTAAATTTTATAGTACCTTTGCAAAGATTTTATTAACATTACTAATTTATATGGAAATAGTCATTGGTATTATCATATTGCTTATTGGACTCGCTTCTTCGATTTCGATTTACATTGTTATGCGCCAACACCTTGTGCGCACACAAGATTTATTATCCCAAACAGAGAAAACTTTACTAGAAGAACAAGAGAAAGCCAGACACACACATATACTACTGTCACGCAAGGAGATAGAATTAGAATTCGAGCGCAAGACCAATACAGAGATACGTAAGCAAGCAGACGATAAATTGGCAGAACAAATCAAGTATCTACAAGCAGAACTAACAAATACCACACAAAAACTACTAGATATCCGTAGCGAAAAATTAGAACAAAGCAATAGAACACAGATGTCTTCTATCATTGATCCCCTTAAAGAGACTATCTCTAAGTTAGAAAAGGAGATGAAAGATACCCAAACGCTACATGGAAATACCACTATACGATTGGAGCAAAGCATCAAAAATTTGGTTGACAAGACTGAAAACATCGGAGCACGTGCCGATCGCTTGGTGGAGACCTTACTATACCAGCCCAAGACACAAGGTGACTGGGGAGAATTGGTAGTAAAAGAAATGTTAGAGAGTCAAGGATTGAAAGAAGGGGTTCATTACACCTACCAGCCTACGTTACGAGATGAAAAAGGACAAGTCCTGCGCAATGAAGAAACAAATCGTATCATGCGACCAGATTTCATCTTGCATCTAGATGAAAAAGAAGATGTTATCATCGACTCGAAGATGACCATCACATCATACGATAACTACGTGCATGCCAAGAGCGATGAAGAGCGCAAGGCTTACGCCAAGGAGATCTTGACTAGCATCCATAATCATATTTTGGAGTTGAAGCGCGCTAATTACGCTTCCTACATTGAGAACGGTAGAAAATCTGCTGATTTCGTATTCATGTTTATTCCCAATGAAGGTGCCATGCAAGTGGCTTTAGCCCACGAGAAAAATCTTTGGCGCGACACCTTTCTCAAAGACAAAATCTTCATAGTCAGCGAGATGAACTTATATGCTGCATTACGCATTGTGAATGTCACATGGCGACAGATAGAGCAGAATAGGAGCTATGCCAAAGTATTCCAAACAGTAGGTCTGCTACTGGATCGACTGAACGGATTTATTGAGAAATTTGGTAAGATTGAGAAGAGTCTGCAACAAGCCTCCAAAGCATACGATGAAGCTAACAACCAATTGATGCTTAGTTCGCAGAGTGTATTGAATACAGGAAAACGATTAAGTGAAATGGGCGTAAAGACAAAAAAAGCCTTACCCGAGTCTCATAGTTACGATTGGGCAGATAGTTCTGACTCATAGTGCATGAGAATTTCAACTTTCTATATTTTTACTTGCATATTTACTTTTTTTTTCGTACCTTTGCAGACTAATACACCAAAGTACATCTAACAGAAAATGCTAAACACTACAGAACAACAAGAAATCCTACGTCGCCGCACCTTTGCGATCATCTCGCACCCGGATGCGGGTAAAACGACGCTCACCGAGAAACTCCTGCTCTACGGAGGTGCTATCCACGTAGCTGGAGCCGTAAAAAGCAATAAGATTCGCAAAACCGCCACCTCCGACTGGATGGAGATCGAGAAGCAGCGCGGTATCTCCGTAGCTACTTCCGTCATGGGTTTTGACTACAACAACTACCATATCAATATCCTCGATACCCCTGGTCACCAGGACTTTGCAGAGGACACCTTCCGCACGCTGACCGCTGTGGACTCCGTAGTCATTGTCATCGACTCAGCCAAAGGTGTCGAGACACAGACCCGCCGCCTTATGCAAGTCTGCCGTATGCGCAAGACCCCCGTGATGGTCTTCGTCAATAAGATGGACCGCGAGGGTAAAGACCCATTTGATTTGATGGACGAGGTAGAGAGCGAACTCGGCATCCATGTACGCCCACTCTCGTGGCCAATCAACAGCGGTGAGCGTTTTAAGGGTGTGTATAACATCTTCCAATCTACCCTCGACCTTTACACGCCAAATAAGACGCAAGTCACTGAGTCATTGCGTTTTGACGACGTTACTGACCCACAGATTGCCGAGCTCGTAGGCGAACAAGATGCTATGAAACTGCAAGAGGATTTGGAGATGATCGAGGGCGTGTATAATCCTTTCTCGCGTGAGGACTACTTGGCGGGTGATTTGGCACCTGTGTTCTTTGGTTCGGCGTTGAATACTTTTGGTGTCAAGGAACTCCTCGAGTGCTTTGTGCAGATAGCGCCATCGCCACGCCCTGTGGAAGCTGTGGAGCGTAAGGTCGAACCTATGGAAGATGGTTTCACAGCGTTCTGCTTCAAAATCCACGCCAACATGGACCCTAACCACCGTTCATGTATTGCGTTCTTCAAGATTTGTAGCGGTAAGTTCGTTCGTAACACCTATTACAAACACGTGCGCGAGAACCGCCAGATGCGCTTCTCAGCGCCTACCTGCTTCATGGCGCAACGCAAGGAGACGGTGGACGAAGCATTTGCAGGCGATATAGTAGGTTTGCCAGATACAGGCAACTTCAAGATTGGCGATACCCTCACTGCAGGCGAAAACCTCCACTTCAAGGGCTTGCCTTCCTTCTCGCCAGAGATGTTTAAGTATATCGAGAACGCCGACCCTATGAAGCAAAAGCAGCTTGACAAGGGCGTTAGCCAACTCATGGCCGAACGTGTGGCACAGTTGTTTGTCAGCCAGTTCAACGGTAGAAAGATTGTTGGTACGGTAGGACAATTGCAGTTTGAGGTTATCCAACACCGCTTGGAGCATGAGTACCAAGCCAAATGCCGCTGGGAGCCATTGCAGATGTTCAAGGCTTGCTGGATAGAGTCCGACAACGAAGCCGAACTGGATATGTTCAAGAAACGCAAAGCCCAGTACATGGCAAAGGACAAAGAAGGCCGAGATGTCTTCATGGCAGATAGCGGCTATGTACTCCAAATGGCGCAAAACGACTATAAGAACATTAAATTTCATTTCACCAGCGAGTTTTGATATATCACTCACAATCACGTAATTCATGGATCAATATATCGTATCAGCAAGAAAGTATCGCCCTACTACTTTTGAAAGCGTAGTAGGTCAGCAAGCATTGACACAAACGCTTCGCAATGCTATACGCACCAATCACTTGGCACACGCATACCTTTTTTGTGGCCCACGTGGTGTAGGCAAAACAACTTGTGCACGTATATTCGCTAAGACTATCAACTGTCTGACTCCTACAACGGAGCAAGATGCGTGTAACCAATGCGAATCGTGTGTTGCTTTCAATGAGCAACGTTCGTTCAACATCCACGAACTAGACGCGGCTTCCAACAACTCAGTAGATGATATTCGTTCTCTCATTGACCAAGTACGTATTCCACCACAAATTGGGAAATACAGCGTATATATCATTGATGAGGTACACATGCTCACTCAGGGGGCGTTCAATGCTTTGTTGAAAACTTTAGAAGAACCACCCTCATATGCTATCTTTATCCTCGCCACAACCGAAAAGCACAAAGTCATACCTACTATACTGAGTCGCTGTCAAGTGTATGATTTCAGCCGTATTACAGTGGCAGATACTATTCATCATTTGCAGTACGTTGCCCGTCAAGAGGGTATTCATGTCAGCGAAGAAGCTCTAAACGTAGTAGCACAGAAGGCAGATGGTGGTATGCGTGATGCGTTGAGTATCTTTGACCAATTGGTTTCATTCTGCGGCACTACTATCACCTATGAGCAAGCCATTGAGGTACTAAATGTACTAGATACCGACTACTATTTCCGCTTAATTGATGCCGCATTGAATAGTGATGTAAGTGCTACATTACTGCTACTCAACGATATCCTACAAAAGGGATTTGATGCCAATCATTTCGTCACTGGTTTTGCTCAACATCTACGCGACGTATTAGTGAGCAAAGATGCAGTTACCATACCACTCCTAGAGACTTCCGAAGCCATTCGTCAACATTATCAAGAGCAAGCTCAACGCTGCAATGCCAAGTGGCTATTCAATGCACTTGACGTGATGAATACATGTGATATCAACTACCGAACAGCTAAAAACAAACGTCTGACAGTAGAATTAGCATTAATCAAAATATGCCGTCTGTTGGAGCCAGAGGCTACGCCTATTCAGCCTAGTTCAACACCGACCAAACAGGTAGTTCGAACCACACCAACTCCTGTCCAAAGTAGTGCCAAAACAGTTCCCACGGCAACTACCCCATCCAAGCCTACCACACAAGCACCACCACCCAAGCCTACTGCCACTAAACCCATGTTGGGAAATATACCCTCGTTGGGCAATTTGGGTATGATTAACACGGTGAGTACCGCGGCTCCTACTACTCCATCCTCCGCTGCTACTACGGAAGTACAGCGCAACACCCCTTTTACACAGGACCAACTCATTGACGCGTGGGTTGGTCTGAACCAGTACTTCAAGGGAGAAGAGCGTCTGTTGGCTATCTTATCGAATAGTCAACCTGTATTATTGAACGCCGAATTGTGTCGCATCACTGTGACAAACCCATGGCAGAAAGAAGAGTTTGCTAAGTTTGGCAAACGAATCATGGATATTGTACGCGAAGCTCTGCAAAACGATTTGCTAAAGCTACAAGTAGAAGTGGCTGAATTTGATAGAAGTCAACGTGCCTATACTGCAGCTGATAAATACAAACTACTCACTAAGCACAATCCACATTTAGCAGAGTTGAGAGCTAAGATGAATCTACAGTTGGAATAACTTTGAATTATGAATATCCTCTCCGTTTTATTATTCTCTTTTGCGTTGCTAACCGATACGCATATCAGTACCTCCAATCCCAAACCGATGGAAGACTTGCAACGCTCGATTGCAGACATCAATCAGAATCCGAATATAGAGTTCGTCGTCGTTACAGGTGACCTCTCTGAATCAGGTGATCGTACTTCTATTGAGTCTATCAAATCTGCATTAGATCAGCTCCACGTGCCTTATTATGCGGCATCTGGTAACCATGAGACTACATGGTCTGAGTCAGGCGTAATGGATTTCACCCGCGTGTTTGGTGATAGTCGATTCGCCTTCTCGCACAAGGGTATGTACTTCATCGGATTTAATTCGGGACCTGTCATCCGCATGGCAGATGGACATGTGGCACCACAGGACATAGCATGGTTGAAACATAATCTGGATAGTGTATCTAAGGTAAGCAATGCGCCCATCTTCGTATTTACCCACTATCCACTGCGCAACGGAGATGTAGACAACTGGTATGAAGTGACCGATGTGCTGCGAAAGCATAATGTACAATGCATCATGGGCGGTCACTACCACCGCAACTTACTCTTCGATTGCGATGGCATTGCCGATGTACTCAATCGCTCGAATTTGCGTGGCAATGACTCCATCAATGGCTACTCTATCATTACGGTGACGGATAGTATTCGTTTTCACGAGAAACCAATTGGGCAAGCGATGCAACACTGGCTCAGTTTACCTTTCGGAAACAAGCAATACGGACCCTCTGACGAGAGTTTGCGCCCTGATTTCTCGGTCAATCAAGAATACCAGAACGTCTATCGCCATTGGCATAAGGCGCTGAAAGGTGGTATCTACTCTACCCCTGTCACCGATGGCAAGAGCCTATATATCGGTGATGATGTAGGTGTGATGTATGGATTAGATCTCAATTCGGGCAAGACACTCTGGACCTTTTCAACGAGTATGCGTATTGTTGGCTCGCCCGCAGTAAGTGAGGGTGTAGTAGTATTTGGTAGTGCCAACTACAATATCTATGGTCTAGATGCCCAAACGGGCAAAGAACTTTGGCATATCCCTACCCACCAAGCTGTGATGGGTGCAGCCACTATCCACGAGGGCATAGCGTATATCGGAGGTGGAGATGGCAGAATGTTCGCCATTGATATTCATACAGGTAGTATCAAATGGTCGTTCGATGAACTCAGCAACTATGTTCTTACTCGTCCTCTAGTGTATAACAACAAACTTTATTTCGGCTGTTGGGACACCCACCTCTATGCGCTCAATCTGGTCGATGGTTCATTAGTATGGAAGTGGAACAATGGCAAAACCAACCCCAAGCTCTCCCCTGCCAGCGTATGGCCAGTAGCCGCTAATGGCAAGATCTTCATCACGGCTCCTGATCGCTATTTCACCTGCCTTGATGCCGAGACGGGTGCAGAGGTTTGGCGCACTAATCAATACAAAGTCCGTGAGACTGTAGGTTTGAGCGAAGATGGCAAAACAGTCTATTCTAAATGTATGTGGGATACTGTCGTAGCTATGGATGCTACCACGCACGAGCCTATCACTCGTTGGAGTTCCCATGCCGATTTTGGCTATGAACATAACCCTGCTATGCCACTGGAGAAAGATGGTATATTGTGGGTAAGTACTAAGAATGGTCTATTGCTTGGTATGGATGCTAAGACTGGCAAAGTGCTTTGGCGCCATAAGATAGGTAACTCGATATTGAATACTCCATTGCCACTGAGCGATACAGAGTGTATCTTCACCAGTAGCGAAGGAACGATCACGTATATTAAAGTTCAGAAATAGAAACCGAAAAGGACAATAAAGAGACACATCATACAGAAAAAAAACAAAATAACCATCTGAAAATCAGATGGTTATTTTTTGTTAGTCGGGATGGCGAGATTCGAACTCACGACCTCCTGCTCCCAAAGCAGGCATTCTAACCGGGCTGAACTACATCCCGCACACTTCCTTTTCGAAAGCGAGTGCAAAGGTACTGCTTTTTTTTGATATGACCAAATATTTTGAAGAAAAAATGCAAAAAAAATGCAATTTATGTCATTTTTCTTTCATATTCCGTTTTTTTTGCGTAACTTTGCATGTTTTTTGGTGCTTGACAACACCTTATATTGATATGAACAACTTTTGGAATTCTTAAAACATTACAAACTCTAGAACGTTTAAAAACGATTAGAACTTTTAAAACTTTTTTAACCACATTATAGTATATGGATAAGAACACGTGGATTGGTTTTGGCTTAATAGCCGCAATAGTTATCGGATTTTCATTGATTAACCGTCCTTCTAAAGAGGAATTGGCAGCGCGTCAGCGTGTGCAAGACTCTATCGCTATGGTTCGTGCTATGGAGCAAGAGGCACAGTTGCTTTCGCAACAAATAGCCGCAGAGCAGGCACTGACTCAAGAGGATGCCACTACCGCCAGCGCAGAGGCTTTGGCAGCACAAGTAGCAGCTTTGTATGGTCCGTTCGCCCCAGCAGCACAAGGTGAAGAGGGTACTATCACCCTTGAGAATGAGAAAGTGCGTGTGCAAATCGCCAAACGAGGTGGTCGTATCGCTAAAGCAGAACTCAAAGAATACAAAGCATACGGTGACAGTGTGAACGACCTATGCCTCTTCCAAGGCGAGGAGAGCAGCCTAAGCTTCACGCTCATCACCAACAATAGCCGCATTCTCTCCACCGAGAACCTATACTTCACCTCGGTTAGTCAAAGCACTGACAACGAGGGAAACACCACTCTCATCATGCGCCTCAACACCAGCATTGAGGACTGCTACATGGACTTTGTATATACCTTGCCAGCAGATGATTACATGGTGAATATGACTATTGCACCACACAACATGCACCTCGCATTGGCGCAAAACATGGCATCGCTGGAAATGCATTGGAACCAACTGATTCCACAACAGGAGAAAGGACGCAAGTTTGAAGAAAAGTATGCGCAACTGCAATATATGTTTGTAGGTGGCGATATAGAGAAACTCTCCGAAATGAAAGCCGACCGCGCAAAAGAGTCTGCACGTTTGAAATGGATTGCCTACAAGGATCAGTTCTTCTCCACCGTCTTGATCGCAGGCGATGGATTTGAGTCCACACAGATGGAGTCCACTCCTATGAACGCTCAGAGCCGCCATATCAAGGAATACAAGACCACTGCGAGTCTGCCATTTGACATCACAGGTAAGAAGCACGTAGCACTGAAATACTATCTCGGCCCAAACCATTACAACACGCTCAAAGCCTACGACAAGGAGGTGGAGAGTAGCGAGAAGTTACACCTCAATGAACTAGTGCCATTGGGTTGGAAATTGGTGTCTTGGATCAACAAGGCGCTGGTGATTCCTATGTTTGACCTCTTCATGTCGTGGGGTTTGCATATCGGTATCGTGATTTTGCTCATGACCTTGGTCATCAAACTCATCATCCTGCCATTCGTATGGGCATCTAACAAGTCCAGTGCCAAAATGCGTGTATTGAAACCACAGTTGGATGAGATCAACGCCAAGTACCCACCAGAGAAGATGCAAGAGCGTCAGCAGGCGACCATGGCGCTGTATCAGAAAGCAGGTGTCAGTCCGATGTCGGGCTGTCTGCCAATGCTGTTCCAGTTCCCTGTACTGATGGCTATGTTCTGGTTCTTGCCTACCGCTATCGAGTTGCGTGGTCAGTCGCTCTTCTGGGCAGATGACCTCTCTACCTACGATGCCATCATCACATGGAACACCCCTATCCCACTATTTGGTACCCACCTAAGTTTGTTCTGCTTGATCATGACCGTGGTAAACATCGTTTATACCCATATTACCATGCAGAGCCAATCGCAAGGTCAAGAGATGAAGATGATGAAATGGATGATGTACCTCATGCCACTCATGTTCCTCTTCTTCTTCAACGACTATGCAGCTGGCTTGAGCTACTACTACTTTGTGAGCCTACTCATGACCATTCTCCAAACCATGATCTTCCGTTGGACTACCGACGACAAGAAAGTGCTGGCAGAGATGGAAGCCAATGCCAAGAAGAAAGGTACTCAGAAGAAATCTGGCTTCGCCGCACGCTTGGAGGCTATGCAACGTGAGCAACAACGTCTGGCACGTGAGAACGCTAAAGCGCAGATGAGAAGATAATTTTGAATTGTGAATTTTGAATTATGAATAAGGTTCTTACATTAGTCCTGTGCTTAGTAATAAGCATGGGACTTTTTGCTCAAAACGACAGCATCAGTACACCAACAGCCAAAGAGAAATACACGTTTGGTGACTTCTTTGATGCACTCGATTTACCTACCGTACTGGGTGTAGGTGTGACACCCAATGGAATTGAAGGCGCGACCTTCAACTCTGCCATGCGTCTAGGATGGCGTCATCACAAGAACTATGGCACCTTTGTCTATATCACCTATGACACCCACAGCAATACCTACGACTCACTCATCGTGCAAGGTAGCAACATCTGCAACGGCGAAGTGTGGTACAATGAGGTGGGTATGAGCGTAGGATACCGTTTCCCGCTGGTGAAAGACATCAAGAAATTCTATGAGAATCCCTATTTCCACCCATGGGACATGTATGTGAGCGTACAACCTGGTGTATCGATCGCCACAGTGAAGAACATCACTCCCCTGGCGACGACCGCCCCATCGGACAATGCTACACAATACACCATGTCCAACTTCGACCACGTAGTCCCTACCCTGCGCTTTGCAGCGGGTGTAGAGTGGTTTATCTTCTCCAACTTCGCCGTCTTTGCAGAAGCAGCATATACGCAGCACTTGATGCCTACCGTCATTGAGCAAGCTGCCAACCAGAAGGGCGAGATCAAGCACCCCTCGGGTCCACTGACCTTCTCCATCGGTCTATCGCTGTTCTTTAATTAATCAAATATGGGCTGTGGCACGATTTTTGTACCCAATCCTTTAAAACTTTTAAAACGAATAAAACTTTTTTAACTTTTACAAATTATGATTTCCAAGAAACTCGAAGCGGCAATCAATGCCCAAATCAATGCCGAAATGTGGTCGGCTTATTTATATTTGAGTATGTCAGCCTATTGCCAAGATGCTGGCTACCCTGGTATAGCTAACTGGTTTGCTATCCAGTTTAAGGAGGAGCAAGACCATGCTATGATCCTGTTCAACTACCTGCAAAGTCGCGGTGGTCGTGTCTTGCTGGAGCCTATCGCTGCTGTAGATACCGAGTGGACTTCGCCTTTGGCTGCTTTCCAACACACACTGGAGCATGAGGGCAAGGTGACCGCTATGATCAACAACCTCATGGCAATGGCTGTGGAGGAAAAAGACTTTGCGCTCCAGAGTCGTCTCAACTGGTTCGTAGATGAGCAAGTAGAGGAAGAAGAGAACGCTACCGACCTGGTGAATAAGTTCCGCATGGTAGGCGACAATGGCTATGGCCTCTACCAACTTGACCAAGAACTCGCAGCACGCGTCTATACACAAGCTTCGCCACTCGCTAATGCGGAGTAAGGTTTAAGGGACGCTGCGCTATGTTTAGTGTTTAAAGTTTAGAATATATGAAAAAGATTATCATTTCGCTATTGGCATTGGTATGCTTGGTAGCATGTACAGACAAGAAGACTCCACTGGAGCAATACAAAGCGTTGACCGACCAGACCATTGAGCAGATGAACACCGCTTCATCTCGCGAGAAAGTGGACTCAATCATCGCCGACTATGTCGCAAAATCTTACACTCTCTTGATGGAGAATGTGCAAAATGTAGAGACCGACTCAATCATCATCGACCTATTCTATATGCTCACGGTGGAGCAGAAAGACTCGCTCTTTGCCGTTGTTAGTGCAGACCGCTGGTTGACTGAGGGTATGGCAAAGATCGAAAAGAAGTACCAAGCAGAGCGCCTTACCGCTCCTGGTCAGATGTACACCGATGTGGTAGCACTGCAAGCCGATGGTACAGAGCTTCGTCTGAGCCAAGTAGTGGGTACTGCAGACTATGTGCTGGTTGATTTCTGGGCATCGTGGTGCCGTCCATGCCGTCAGTTGTTGCCTGTTTTGAAGGAGCTCTACACCTCCTACAACCCTTCTGGTCGTTTGGCTATCCTGGGTATCAGTTGCGACCGCGATGCAGACGAATGGCTGAAGGCAGTAGAGGAAGAGGAATTGCCATGGCAACAAGTTCATGACCAACATGAGGCACCTTACAACCCATGCGACACCTATGGTATCAGCGCTATCCCTACCACCCTACTCATCGACCGCGAAGGCAAGATTGTCATGCGCAACCCCGATGAAGCAGAGCTGGAAGAGCTCTTGAGCAAGCAGAGCAAAGAGTAGAGATAATAAATGAAAATAGGCGAGGAGACTCGCCTATTTTTTTTGTTTCGTATTTAGGGTTCTGGGCAGTCCACTTCGGTGGCTTGGGCTTTGTCTTCGCCTTGCTGCGTGAGCAGGTAGCAGGCACTGCGTGTGGTATAGATATCTTCGGTCTGATACGGATGTCCCTGCCAGCCCTTTCCCTGCTTGAAGATGATATTCAGCTCCTTACCCTCATGCACAAAGACCATCCACTCGCCTTGGCGCATAGCTATATGCTCGTTCTCATTCACATCATCGCCCCATATCCAGACATAGATGGTTTCGTTCCAAGACTCAGGCACCTTGGCTTTGACCACGATCTTATCCTCCTTCTCTAGGAAGGTGATGCTATCTACCTGCGCGATATTATACTCCACAGGTATTCCGTTGTGCCACACGTGCATATAGTGTGTGCTGGTGGTAGTAGGGTCATACTCGGGATTATTGCCTGTATAGTCGCCTTCGTTACCGCCACTCTCACCGTTTCCCCATTGCTTATTGAGCCAATGAATCGACTGTTTTAGCCATTGATTGACCTCCGTAATCCGTTTGGTGAGGTCCTTGTTTCCGCTATACTGCGTCCATCTGTTGGCATCTGCTGTTGCAGCCGCTTGCAAGATGGAGAGCTGCTGTGCGGTAAACGTATATACCTCAGGGAGCTGTGGATAGACGTTCTGCCAGAGTTGCTTCACATGCTGCTTGAATGCGGGGAACTTGCATATCTCTGGAATCCAATGGTTGTGCCACACCTGCCCCTCAAAAATATATTGGCTCTTGTCTCGATTGATTGCACTGCCAAAGTCCCATACGGGTCCGAACTTCCACTTTTGTCCCTCTCCTTTTTCCCGATATAGGTAGCAACTGCCGTGGAATGCCTCATAGTTGTCCATTATTTCTTGTACGATATAGAACTTCGCCAGTGCATCCATATCTAGGTATTGCCATAATTCGGCAGAGTTTTTGTCGCCATATATCAGCCCATCCAGCCGTTGCATCTCCTGTATAAGGAATTGCTCTTGTGCATTGGATAGCAGTTCGGGTGTCTTGTATGTCACCCACATGGTGTAATTTTCATTTTCCAAGATGGTGATATGTGGGTCTTCGTTGTAGTTATCTATCTCTACGAGCCATCCTCCCGTGATGTCGCTTGGGTCGGTAACTTGGTCTGCTTGCTCCTGGATGTTCACTCGGTCTTGATCCACTCGGATCGTCTCCGTAAGGAAATAGAGTCCTATGTATTCTCCATTGAGTACCAGTTCCAGTGGCTTCACGTTGGGTGTAAAGTCCATTCCTATCATTTTGCTAAGGAAGAATCCGACTTGGTTTCGCATAAATCCTTTGCTATTGAGTGCATCGTCAGCATGTGCGAGTAGCGCAAAATGTTTGCTTTTGTTCATGCCGAGTAGTGGCTGTTTGTCAGCCAGCTTAATTCGATAGGGCTTCTTGTCGAAGTCTCTCCATGTGTAGTTTCCTCTGCCTTTGATCTCCATACTGAGTGGTTGCTGGGCAGATCCTATGGTCTCATATCCCGCCAGTGCTTTTGCGTCGAGATAGTAGGTAGCTTGCAGGTAATAGTCTTTGCTTGTGATGGGTGTGCTGTTTTGCGTCTGAATGTACAATACAGGCAATGTAGCCGAAGGCTGCGCCGCCAACACCAGCTGCGCGATGGAAAGAATGAAAAATGGGATTATGTGTTTCATATGTTTTGAAAATAAGTCCACAAAAGTACAACAAAATTTGCGGATGTGCAAATTTTGAGAAGAAAAAGTTATAAGGAATTTTCTTGCGGGCGGAACCGCAAGGCTAAACTGATGAGTGGGAACTTAGCTCGGCGAATTAACGCCGAGCACTAGACCAGTGGCGGGGATACGAGAGATGTTACAATGAAAAAGCAGCCTTGCCTACGGCAGAAATCTAAACTATCTAAACCAAGTGGTCCTGTACTCGCGCCCATTGGGAGAAAGGAAATGCCCCAATATGATTGGGGACTCATGGACAAAGATTATTAAGTCTTTAGTTAGTGGTAGACTTTGGATCAATGGGTGCTGGGTGTTTGCCACGGGTGTTGGGCAGCTTACAGGATTGGGTGTACTGCTCATCCTCCGCGTATCTACAGCTGAATCACCTAAGAATCACTAATGAATCACTAAAGATTTACAAGGGCATTTTGGGTGCAATGTTACAACAAAATTTGTGAATGTGCAAGTTTTTGGTAAGAAATTGCATGGGGAGCGAAAGAACTCCTAAAACTTTTTCAAGCTAAAATTTGCACACCTGCAAATTTTTCCGTACCTTTGTAGCCGATTTATATGAACGATTTACATTTAGACTTATGAATATATCATACAACTGGCTCAAACGCTACATCGCGCTCACAGACAGTGCAGAACAAGTAGCGCAAATCTTGACTTCTATCGGATTAGAAGTAGGTAAAGTAGAAAAAGTTCAGACCATCAAAGGCGGTCTTGAGGGATTGGTCGTAGGTGAGGTTATCACCTGTGTGGATCACCCTAACTCCGACCACTTGCATATCACTACTACTCGTGTAGCTCCCGATGCAGAACCCCTGCAAATCGTGTGTGGTGCGCCCAATGTAGCAGCAGGTCAGAAGGTGATTGTGGCTACGGTGGGTACCGTTCTCTATGATGGCGAGGAGAAATTTACTATCAAGAAAGGCAAGATCCGTGGCGAGGAGTCATTGGGTATGATCTGTGCAGAAGACGAGATAGGCGTAGGTAATAGCCACGATGGTATCATGGTATTGCCAGCAGATACACCTGTGGGCATGCCCGCGAAAGAGTATTTTGGCGTAGAGGACGATACGCTCATTGAGGTAGATATTACTCCTAACCGTGCCGACGGTGCCAGCCACTATGGTGTTGCCCGCGATTTGTATGCGTACTACCAAGCACATGGACAAAATATCGCTCTTACCAAACCTTCTGTAGAGGCATTCAAGGTGGATAGCAATAATCTGCCTATTGAAGTAGTGGTAGAGAATGCACAAGCATGTCCTCGTTATACGGGTGTGAGTATTAAGGGTGTAACCATCAAGGAATCACCAGATTGGCTGAAGAAAGCGTTGAGTACGATAGGCATTCGTCCTATCAACAACGTGGTGGACGTGACCAACTTCGTGCTGCATGAGATGGGACAAGCTTTGCACTCATTTGATGCGGATAAAATCAAAGGAGGAAAAGTGGTGGTTAAAAATGCGACCGAAGGACAGAAGTTCGTGACGCTGGATGGTGTAGAGCGCACTTTGTCTGCAGCTGACCTCATGATTTGCAATGCCGAAGAGCCAATGTGTATTGCAGGTGTGTTTGGTGGTCAAGACTCAGGTATTACTGAGCAAACGACCAATGTCTTCCTTGAGAGTGCGTATTTCGATCCAGTAAGTATTCGTAAAACCGCTCGTCGTCATCAGTTATCTACAGATGCTAGTTTCCGCTATGAGCGTGGTTGCGACCCTAACAACACCTTATATATATTAAAGCGTTGTGCATTGCTTATTCAAGAAGTAGCTGGTGGTGAGATTGCCATGGAGGTGACTGATCAAGGTCAAACCGAATTTGCTCCATTCCCAATTGAACTCAACATTGATCGCACCAACGCCCTGATTGGCAAGGAGTTGGGCGAAGAGTTGATCGAGACAATTCTAAAGGCACTTGAGATGGATGTCTATAGCAAGAACGGTAATGTATGGAGCATTGGTGTACCTCGCTACCGTGTAGATGTGCAACGTGAGTGCGACGTGGTAGAGGATATCTTGCGTATCTATGGCTTCAACAATGTGGAGTTCCCTGAGAAATTGAATACTAGTCTCAGCTACAGCCAAAAGCCTAATCCAGTAGCGGTGCAAATTCGTATCTCTGAGCAACTGACTGCTCAAGGATTCAACGAGATTCTCAATAACTCGCTCACCAAGATGGGTTACTACGAGGCATTGGAGACATACACTTTGGCTACCTGTGTGAAGATCATGAACCCACTCAGCCAAGACCTGGGTGTGATGCGTCAGACATTGCTCTTTGGTGGTTTGGAGAGTATCCAACGCAATGCCAACCGCAAGAACGCAGACCTGAAGTTCTACGAGTTTGGCAACTGCTATCACTATGATGCTCAGAAGATTGCTACCCGCCAAGCCAAAGACCCACATTGGGTATATGACCCACTCTATGCCTACAGCGAGGAGCCACACTTGGCATTGTGGTTGACAGGTAACAAGACCGCTCAGTCATGGGTGATGAAGGAGGAGAAGACCAGCTTCTACCAACTCCATGCCTATGTAGCGAATGTACTCCGTCGTTTGGGTGTTGCATACAAGTTGGCTCCTTTGGCTGCTAATGAGTTGTATGAAGACGGTATGGCTATCCTTGCTCCTAATGGCAAGCAGATAGGTATCATGGCTATTGTAGCGAAGAAACAGCTCAAAGCTTTTGACATAGACAATGCAGTCTATTATGCGGATTTGGATTGGAACATGGTGCTTCGTTTGCACAAGCAATACAAACCAGTAATCAATGACCTGCCTAAGTATCCAGAGGTGAAACGCGACTTGGCACTGCTGGTGGATAAGTCAGTTAAGTTTGCAGATCTAGCACAAGCAGCTGTAGCTACTGAGAAGAAGCTACTCAAGCAAGTGACGCTCTTTGATGTCTATGAAGGTAAGAACCTAGAGGAGGGCAAGAAGAGTTATGCACTCTCATTCATTCTCCAAGATACAGAGAATACCTTGAAAGACAAGCAGATAGAAGCCATCATGGCTAAGTTGCAAAAGACCTTCGAGGAGAAGTTCGCTGCCAAACTTCGCTAATGACTTACGAGGAATATATACACGAACAAGAAACAGCATTCGCCGAAGAGCATTCAGAGGAGTGCTGTTTCGTTGAAAACCAAGCAGAAGGGATATTCGTGAGAGGACATTAGATGGCAGACAGATTTCACATAGCTGTTTTTGCTTCGGGTACAGGTACCACCTTGCAAGCACTGATTGATAACCAAACAGAATATGGTTATCATGTAGCATTGATGGTAGCCAATCGCGCCTGTGCGGCTCTTGAGCGAGCAGCCATTCATCATATCCCTACCCTACAAACCAAAGATTGGGAATCGATAGATAAATCCCTCACAACCAATGATATACAACTGATCGTTTTAGCTGGTTTCTTAGCGATTATACCCCAATGGTTCTGCGAAAAATGGGATAAGAAGATCATCAATATTCACCCCTCTTTATTGCCTAAGTTTGGCGGGAAAGGTATGTACGGCATTCGCGTACAAGAGGCAGTATTAGCAGCTGGTGAGACCGAAGCAGGCTGCACGGTACACTATGTGAGCGCCGAGGTGGATGGTGGTAGCATCATTGCTCAAGAGAGAATAGCCGTGTTAGAAAACGACACTCCAGAAACCTTGTCCCAGCGCATACAGCAATCTGAGAAAAAACTACTACCTCGCGTCATCGGCGAGTTAGTCAGATAACTATTTCTTTTCCAGAGACTTAGTCCATTGTACATAGCCGTATATACAATTGGCACACCAGAATGCATACTGCGCTGCCATGCAGTAATTTTCGGCGCGCAACCACATGACCATAGCCAACACATCTACTATCAGCCACAAATACCATTGTTCGCGAAATGCCAGCACCATCAGCACTTGCGCTACGATAGCAGGTATGGTAGTGAATGCATCCAGATAAGGTTGCGGGTCGTCGGTATAGCGTTGCAATAGCCACCCCGTGAGAAGAGAAACCAGCAGAACAGCCATCGTTAGCCAAGATAACAAGGAAGACGATAATCGACGTGTCTGCACCTGCATCGTATTGCTACACAAGCGTTTACGCCAACAATAGACACCATATATCATCGTGATAAAATAGTAGATATTGATGGCTATCTCCGCATAAAATCGTTCTATACAACACAGATAGGTATAGGTAGCTACCTGCACAAAACCAAAGACAAAAGTCAATATGTTTCCCTGTGCACTCAACACTACGGAGCAGATGCCAAAAATACCACTAACAATAGCCCACGGACTATGTGGTAACAGGCAAAAAGTGATCACCTGCACGAGCAAACCCGCTACAAGAAAGAACCACATGCCAACTGGTTTGGAAGATACAAACATGGCTGACTAATTGCGTTTGTTGGACTTTTGTCTAAGCGCCTTTGGCTTGGATTGGATTTGTGGTCGAGCCAAATGGTCGAACATCTCTTCGAAATCCCAATTAGCACGAAGCTTCAGTTTCTTAGGATAATAGTATATCGGCTCAGGTTGTCGCTTGGTCAGCCAATCGCCAGTAGTCCACTTGCCATCACCATTCTCATCTATATACATTCTTAGGAAGAAAGTGGTGGGCGACAGATATTCAAACTTCACCCCATCTGGCAGGATAGACGCTTCCCGCACTACTACCTCTTTTTCGCTGAGCAATTGGATACGTGCGCGCTTGTCATAGTGCGCCAGTTTCACTCGCAGCGAAGAATACTCATTTTTCGATTTGAGTTGGATATTCTGCAGCAAACTATCGTTGCACGCACCGTATATATCTCGACACGCAGCAGAGTCAATCTTGAGTTGATACGATGCTTCGGGCAATAGTTTGGCTAACACATATAGTGTCATAGCCATCGTATCTCGCTTCTGAATCGTAAAAGGAACTGGCTGGAAGATGGTGTCGATCTTCTGTGTCAGATGGAAAAGCGTATCATGTACACTATCTATCGGGAAGGAGGAGACGATACGAATCGTATCAAAAATATCAAAGGATTTCGAAGCATTGCTCTGCAACTCTAGTTTGCGTTCACGCTTACGTTTCATGAACGCCTCACGTGCCTTATCCGACATTCGAGGTCTACGATATACCGCCAATACAGTATCCGTCTGCTCTACTAGATTATAGAGCGAATCGCTCACCCAATAGCGCATCTGCAGGTAGATACTATCCATGGAGATGGCCATAGAGTCAGTCAACCAATAGGTGATAGTATCCTGTGTCTGAGAGACTTGCTGCAAACTATGGTCTAAGAAATCCACCCAAGCAGAATCACTCTTGAGCGAATCCACTTCACTGGGGCGTAATGCACGTATCTGAGGCAAAGAATCTTGAGGAGCTGCGAACACCAACGTAAAAGCATGTTGCTCTTCACGAGTTACTCCTTGAAAATAGTGACGTTGTTTAGCTTCTTCAAAATACCAAAGCAACACAGAATCTGGATAGAAATGAGTTTTCGCATGCATAGCAACAGAATCTACCATTCGTGTAAAAAGCGTATCACCCGTCAATGCATCTATACCTAATGTGTCATACCAGATGGTATCAAAATGAGTTTTGACTTCAAAGGTGGGAGTCACCAGTGAATCCAAAAAGGCCAATCCCTCACCAGGTTGGTAGAGGAAATCGCGACTGACATCATTTAGCGCATACAATCGATAGGTACCTGGTTGGATATTATGAATGGTAAACAGTCCCTCTTCGTTCGTGCGCGTGATACGAGAAAAAGGTAAAGTACTCAATGCAGAGTCTTCTATATTGCGATGAATACCCACCAGCACTGCGGGCATAGGATTAAGCGTCTGGGCATTATACACACAGCCCGCAATGGATAAGGAATCCATATGTTCACCCGTGGAGAAGGAGTACACATAGCCATCAAGAGGTGTCTTCTCGTTGTAATCACAGATGGCTGCACCAAAATCAATGGTATAAGTCGTAGAGTCCTGCAATTCTTCTTGGAAGACCACTGTCAATTTCTTACCTACCGCTTTCACTTCGGGAGCATTCTGCTGAGGTGGTGAGAACATCACGTTGTTCTGTATATCTGCTAACTGGATATACTCGTCAAAATGAATTACGATCTCCTTTTTGTCAAACAACAGTGTCCCATTCACAGGCACCTCGCTGACTACTACTGGTGGAATAGTATCTCGCGGTCCTCCCTGAGGTCCTTGTCCACGATTCGCACACGATGCCAGCAACAGCACCATAGCTACCACTATATAACAATACTTTCTCATCTCTTATCTCATAAAGCCCTCATCTCATACCCTTCGTTCTGCAACCATTCTATCACCTGTGGCAGCGCTACCAATATCCGTTCCTGCGACTTTAGCGAGTCATGAAACACGATGATACTGCCATTGCGCGTATATCGCTTCACGACAGATACTATTCTGTCCGCAGAGTAGCGGGGATTATAGTCATGTGTCAACACATCCCAAAGATATATGGTATAGCCACTCTGTAACATCGCTTTTTTTTGCGAATAACGCATACGACCATGCGGCGGGCGAAATAATTTGGTTTGCAATACTTTTTCTCCCAACCAAGCATCTTTCGCATAGGTAGTTAAACAAGACTGATGTCCTCGCATATGATGATAGGTATGATTGCCTACCGAGTGACCTTCTGCACGAACTCGCGCCAATAATTCTGGATGACTAGCTGCATTTTCTGCCACCATAAAGAAAGTGGCCTTGACACCATAATGGGCCAGAATATCTAACACCTGAGGAGTACACTCTGGTATAGGACCATCGTCAAAGGTCAGATAAACCACCTTCGACGAAGAATCCTTTCGCCATATGACCCCACCATAGAGTCGCTGCAACCAAGTGGGGAACTGATATAGTAATCTGCTAAACACTAAAACGTAGCGCGCTCTATACAGACTTATCAATCACCCCAAGCCAATGCCGAAGCACCTAATACCGCTGCATCAGCCTCTTTCAAGTCAGAGAACAAGACTTGCACTTTGCCACGCCACAATGGCAACACATTGTCGTTCATTGCCTTTACCACTGGATCAAGAATCCAATGACCAGACTTGGTCAAACCACCAAACATTACAATAGCCTCTGGCGCGCTAAACGCAATAAAGTCAGCCAATTGCTGACCCAAAATGGTACCAGTAAAGTCGAATATCTCCTTTGCAACCTCATCTCCTTGCTCGGCTGCATCATACACATCCTTGGATGTGATAGCATCCATATTCACTTGGCGAAGTAGGGTATCTTTGGTTGTAGAAGATATGATCTCTTTCGCTGTACGAGCCACACCTGTAGCAGAAGCATAAGCCTCCAAGCAGCCCATCTTACCGCAGTTGCAAGCACGTGCATTCTCACCACGAACAGCACAAGTATGTCCCAACTCGCCCGCAAAACCATCGTGACCATACACCACTTTGCCATCCACCACAATGCCCGAACCTACACCAGTACCCAAGGTAATCATAATAAAGTTCTTCATGCCGCGAGCTGCACCATAAGTCATCTCACCCATGGCTGCCGCATTTGCATCGTTGGTAATCTTACAAGGCAGACCAAAGCGGTTAGACATGATTTGTGCGAATGGAATAGACTGCCATGGCAAGTTCATGGCACCCTCTATCATACCTGTATAGTAGTTACCATTTGGCACGCCAGCACCTATGCCGCGCACCTGATCAAATCCCCCTAATGGCTCAATAATCTTCTCTGCTTCCACATACAACGCATTCACATAATCGTTGATATCAGGAAATGCTTGTGTCTTGATGGATGTACGTGCCAACACTTGACCACGTGCATCTACTACGCCTAATACGGAGTTTGTTCCACCCATATCCAGACCTATTACGTAAGGTTTCTTTTGCATATTTATTCTGTTTTAAGTTAGTTATTAGTTAGTGATTAGTTAGTGATTCAGATTATTGTGCGCTACCCATACATTACTCTATTGGAATATCCATATTCACGTTCTTATACCCGATCAAGGCATAATATAGTATATACGCGGCGCAAAGTAGCACCACCACATAGCTCATCTCAAAACTGCCAAGCACATCTGCCAATTTGCCTTGCAGCGGAATCAATATGCCACCGCCACAAACCATGGTCATAAATGCGCCCGAAGCAATTGAAGTATATTTACCCAATCCCTCAACTGCCATATTGAATATTCCGCCCCACATCACAGAAGTGCATAAACCCACTAATATCAACGCCAGTACGCCCACAGGCACTTCTGCTGTCATCACCGTCAAGGTTGCCCAATCAATGCCAGGCATCCTTACCATCCAGTTATCGGGCAAGAACATACCCAACAATACCAACACCAACGACATGCTTGACACGCCAATAATCTGCGCACGACTGCTAACCCTACCGCTAATCAAGCCACCAAGGAAACGTCCTACCAACATCAACAGCCAATAGACCGCCACTATCATACCCACAATACCCGCATTAATGCCCAAACCTGCCGTAGCAGCATTCGTAGGAGTAGTCAGATATTGCATCACATAGGTAGGAACACCCACCTCAATGCCCAAATACATAAATATCGCTACCATTCCTAAGTTGAAATGGCGGAACGAAAAGGCAGAATACTGCTCCTCTCGCCTATAACCCATAGCCTCCTCGGGGCGGCTCTGCCCGTCCTGTAGCAACGCGTCCTTTATATCTGGCTCTGGTATCTTTACCAACAGCAGTACCACAAAAGCAAAGGCGAACACTCCCAAGGCAATCATCAGCGCAGGGGTAGCATCCGAAATTTGCGCCTTGCTGGCATCAGCGATCAAACTACCCATGATGATAGTCACCAAAACCGCAGCAGTAGAGCCACATACACCGCCGAACTGCACCAATTGATTACCACGATTGCCGCCGCCACCCAAAATATTTAACATAGGATTAACCACCGTATTAAGCATACACATACAGCAACCTGCGGTGAACGCTCCTGCGAGATACACCCAAAAACTCTCCACTGCAGCCCAGCCTGACATATATTGCAAAAACACTCCTGCGAAACCAACCAAAATAGCCACCAATGCCGTCTTGCGATAGCCTATCCTCTTGAGCAGCAGACCTGCAGGAATACCCATCACAGCATAAGCAATGAAATTAGCCGCATTACCCAACTGCGCTGCGAAATTAGACATCGCAAAATTATTTTTCACTATCACCGCCATCGGATTGCATAAGTTGGTCACAAACGCAATCATAAAAAATAGCAGGTACATCACCACGATGGGCAAGATATTCAGTTTCTTCATATTACAAATGCTTTTCTAAGAACAACAGGATTCTCTTGTGCAAATGCTCCTTGTTAGCAGGCTTCCGGATAGAGTGATTATCATCCACATACATCTGCATCTCAAACTGCTTTCCCGCTTGCACCAACGCATCTACATACAACCAAGAATGTTGTGCATGTACATTATCATCTGCCAGTCCATGCACCAGTAGCAAGTCGCCTGTCATGTCTTTTGCCAACTTGATCACATCTGCTTGCTCATACCCCGCATCATTCACCTGCGGACGACGCATATAGCGCTCGGTATAAGCCGAGTCATACAATCTCCAACTGGTTACTGGCGCGATTGCAATACCACATTGCCATATTGCTTCAGCGCCTTGTTTACTCATGCACATCAATGTCTGATATCCACCGTAACTCCAACCACAAAGCGCTATCCTATCGCCATCCACATAGGGCAAGGTCTTCAGATATTTTGCTGCACTAATCTGATCCTCAGCTTCTTTCACGCCCAATCGCATATACGTTGCATTGCGCCATTCTCTGCCGCGAGCATTCGTACCACGTCCATCCACACAAACCACCAGATAGCCTTGCGCGGCCAAATAATGGCCAAAACGCTTGCGCCAAGTGTCCGTCACACGCTGACTAGCAGGACCACTGTATTGCATCATTACTACAGGGTATTTCTTTGTAGAATCAAAGCCTTGTGGCTTGATCTGCCAAGCATTCAACACATCGCCACGCTCTGTGGTCAGTGAGAAGAACTCCTTATTGGGCAAGCCACTCTCTTTCCATGCTCGCAATACCGAGTCGTTATCCATCACCACTCTATTCATGACCCATTGCCCATTGCTCATTGCCTTGTAAAGAGTATATTGATTAGGTTGAGAAACACTCTGATAGCAGTCTACATACTGCTTCCAATCTTTCGAAAACCACAGCGCATGCGTACCCTCCGCCTGGGTCAACTGAGTTGTAATTCCTTTTTTCACGTTCAGCGCAAACGCATGACGCGTCATTGGAGTAACGGCGGCTTGATAATAGAGTATGTGATTTTTCTCGTCATAGCCATACACCGCTGTCACATCACGTTGTTCTGTAGTTAACTTTCTCTGCTCTATTCCTTGCGAAGAATACATATAGGCCTGCGTATAGCCCATCTTCTCACTTAGCACCACCACACGTCCATCAGCCAGCCATTGCCACTGATTAAACAAATCATAATCCACATAATACTCCTTGCTCTCCTCAACATAGAACGAACGAGCAACAGTTGACTCTGGATGTGCCAAGACCACTTCCATCTTGGTCTGATCACGATTCAGCACCAGCGCTACCACATCGCTTAAACGTGGCTGTGCCCCCTTCTCCAAAGCTGGCAGATGCGTCCATCTAATACGAGGAATATAACTATCTGGCGCCAAGCGCAGATCCATTGTCTTGATTTCTTTATCATGTATATCATACACGCACAGCGATGCCACCGCATTCTTCTCGCCTGCCTTAGGATAGCGCAAACTATGTAATTCAGGATAATGATTCACACCTAAATACGTTTGCCACTCAAAGGTAGGCACCTCTTTCTCATTAAGACGCACAAAGGCTACGTATCGGCTATCTGGAGAAAAAGCAAACAGACACGTCACACCAAATTCCTCCTCATACAACCAGTCAGATATACCATTAAAAATCTGAGTATTACCCTTGGGATCAACATCCATCAGCTCACCTGCGTCTCTCGACTGCGTCACCGCTACTTCTGTTTTGAAATCTACCTTATATATATATAGATTATTATCCGCTTTTGCATAGACCACATACTTACCATTAGGCGACAAAACCGCATCGCGAACTGGCTGATTGCTTAATTTTGTGCGAGTATTCTTCTGAGTATCTATCAGATAATAGTCTGCCATATACGAATGTCTAAACAGCGGTTGCTTATTCTCATGCTCTAGTCTGTAACGAGTACTGCCCTCCGTTTCCCGATGGTCAATCCACAACACACTGTCTATTTGAGTTGCGGACATTACTTTGGCATCATACCCACCCTGCAATAGGTGCATCATATCTGCCCCCTCAGCGCATTGGCAGCTCATCCACACCACCATCGCCACTATACACTTTAACGTTCTTCTCATCTCTTATCTCTACTCTCTATCTCCTACTCACAATAGAGCCACTAGCTTGATGAGTGGCCAACACCAGCACTTCGGCTATTTGAACATGCGCAGGCGCACTAGCAGCAAAATACACCACTTCTGCTATATCTTCTCCTCGCAAAGGATTGATACCTTCATATACCTTATCCGCCTTCGCCTTATCACCCGCGAAACGTGTCACGCTGAAGTTTGTCTCCACCAACCCTGGTTTCACATTTGTTACACGCAAAGGAGTATCAACCAAGTCCATGCGCAAACCATCACTCAGCACTTTCACCGCTGCCTTCGTTGCGCAATACACACTACCACCAGGATAGGCTGCATCACCCGCTACCGAACCGATATTGATCACATGACCTTTACCGCGCTTTACCATACCTGGCACAATCATACGAGTCATCATCAGCAACGCTGTAATATTCGTTTCTATCATCGTATCGTAGTTCTCCTCTGTACCTTCATACTCCTTATCTATACCAAGCGCCAACCCTGCATTATTCACCAGCACATCTATATCCTGATAGTCTGCGGGCACATCTTTCAGCGCGTGCTCGGCTGCTTGGCGATCACGTACATCAAACACAAGAAGATGTACATCCACGCCATACAACGTCTGCAATTCAGACTGAAGCCTCAGCAACTTCGATGCATTGCGACCGTTCAGCAACAATCGATAACCCGCTTGGGCAAACCTACGCGCACATGCCTCACCTATACCAGACGATGCTCCTGTGATCAATACTATCTCTGACATAACATCATTTTTTACATTATTTCAAAATATGCCGCAAAGTTACTGATTTTTTCTGACATACGCAACAGAAAACACAATTTTTATTGACAACTTTGAAAGATGGATAAACATAGGATCAGTATAGGATATAATCTCAAACAGCAAAATAGCTTATTTCACCCTCTTCCATGTTGCATATTTCGTAAAAAATATGTACCTTTGCAGCAAAAATCAAAAAAACATGAACACACTAATCTTCATACTCATTCTCACAATAGTAGTGGTATGTGCAGTATATGCTATGCACAAAAACAAAATCCGCAAAGTGCGAGAGCAGCAGAGACTAACCCTAACACAGAATATCTCACACGAACTAAAAACTCCAGTAGCCAGTATTCGCGGTGCACTGGAAACCATATTAATGCATCGTGACATGAGCGAAGAGCAACGTTGGCAGTTTATCGAACGAGCTTACCAACAATCGGGACGCCTAACCAACTTAGTGGAAGATATATCTACCATCAACCGACTAGATAGCCAAACCAACTTCTATACACGCTTACAAGTAGATTTGCATACCATCGTAGAAAACGTAGTACAAGACTTATCTTTACGTGCCTCGCAAGCAGGTGCATCTATCACACACAACATACCAAAACATTTGATTATCAATGGAAATTACACGCTGTTATATTCTATTTTCCACAACATCATAGATAATGCTATCAACTATGTAGAAAAAGCAGAGATCAGTATTCAGCTCACGCAACAATCTCCAGAAAAACTCTATTTCAGTATTTCAGATAACGGCAATGGAATCCCAACAGAAGCACTGCCACATATATTTGAGCGCTTTTATCGCGTAGACAAGGGGAGAAGTCGCAAAGTAGGAGGTACTGGATTGGGACTATCCATCGTAAAACATGCCGTACTATTTCACCACGGCACTATCACGGCAAGCAACAAACCAGAAGGCGGATTAGAATTTATTTTCAGTTTATCGCGCCATCATTCCTAGTAAACAATGCTACCCGTTAGGGGATATTTTAGCCCGCTGACGACATATATCGCAAGTATTACAAGTAGGAGAATCATGCTCACCAAAATAAGAAAGCAACACTTGTGAACGGCAAAAATGTTGATTTTCTGCATACTCCACGATAGCTTTAAGTTTGTCCACATAGTGATCACGGCGTTGATAATAAATAGCATCAGGGATACGAACTTGAGCTTGTCTATTAACCTGCAAACGCAAGACATTGGCTACAGTACGAGAGATATACGTAATAACACGTTTTTCAGCCAAAGACACGAGTATCTCATGGAGCTTATCCTGAATATTATGCACGTATTGCAAGTCCGTAAATATACCCGTATATTCACGCATCAGCCCCTCTAGTACAGCAGATTGCTGCTCCGTGAGTCCATAGTTATCTAGTTCGCGCCGAGGCACACGTATCATCACACGAGGACGTATCTCTTGATCTTCTTCGAATGCGAAATATCCAATCTGGCTGAGTATATGTAAGGCAGAATAAGTGGGCAAAATAGGTAGATGCATTTTGCTACAAAGGTCATAGACATTGAGAAAGAAGGTTGCTCCTTGTCCACTATCTACACCCACTCCTAGATAATTGCAAGTTTTATGATACACTTGATGTATAAACTCCTGTTCAGGAAAGTTATCCGCTACCCGCTTGCGCGCCTTTGCCTTGTCTACACTTGGGTCGTATAATAACACCGCAAATGCCTGCTGCTCATCACGTCCAGCACGTCCAGCCTCTTGGAAGTACGCCTCCAGCGTATCGGGCAAATCGTGATGAATTACCAATCGAACGTTGGGTTTGTCTATTCCCATACCAAAAGCATTGGTGGCTACGATCACACGCATATCACCCTTTTTCCATAGTTCTTGCTTCGTTGTGCGTTCCTTAGCAGTCAATCCCGCATGGTAAAAATCAGCAGACAAGCCTTTCTCTATCAGATAATCAGCTATCGCTTGCGCCCGTTGGCGATTGCGAACATACACAATAGCAGAGCCTGCTACACGTGAGAGGATATGCACTATCTCATCCACTTTCTTATTGGTTTGGCGTACCACATAGCTAATATTGCTACGCTGAAAGCTCTTGCGCAAGACGTGCTTTTGACGAAAAGCCAGACGATCTTGTATGTCCTCCACTACTTGAGGGGTAGCAGTAGCTGTCAGTGCAAGTATTGGAACCCTTACACCTTTTATTAAATCACGAATTTCTGCAATCTTCAGATAACTTGGTCGAAAATCATACCCCCATTGTGAGATACAATGGGCTTCATCTACTGCTATCAAGCATATAGGTAAATACCCTAATCGCTCACGAAACTCTTCCGATTCCAATCGTTCGGGCGAGACATACAAGAAGCGATAGGGTCCCCACATACAATTATCAAGCGCCACTTTCTGTTGTTCATAAGTCATGCCTGCATAAATAGCAGCAGCAAGGATATCATGCCTTTTGAGGTTCTCCACTTGATCTTTCATCAGCGCCACGAGCGGTGTAATGACAAGGCACAATCCCCCCATCACCAGCGTCGGAACCTGAAAACAAAGACTCTTACCACCGCCCGTAGGCATCAGTGCTAATGTGTCGCGCTTTTCCAAGACAGATTGAACGATTTCACCCTGTAATGGGCGAAACTCATCGTAACCAAAGTATTTTCTGAGTACCTCGTGCGCCGTCATATAGCCACAAACCGCAGGCATTTCACCTGCGGTTTTAACTTTATTTTTTTAAAAGCTTATTCCTAAGTTATAGCTGACCCTCGTACTCCTTCATGCAATCTACCAAGGCTTGTACGCCCTCTAATGTCATCGCATTATAAGTACTTGCTCGGAAGCCACCTACCAAACGGTGTCCCTTGATACCTACCATACCCTTCGCGGTAGCGAACTTGAAGAAGTCATCTTGCAAATGTGCGTACTCTGGTTTCAGTACAAAGCAGATATTCATGATTGAGCGGTCTTCTTTTTTGGCTGTACCCTCAAAGATTTTGCTCTCGTCAATAGCCTTATAGAGCAATTCTGCCTTCGCCACATTGCGCTCCAATGCTGCCTCTAATCCACCATTAGCTTTGAGCCAACGCAAAGTTAGCATAGCTGTATAGATTGGCAATACAGGAGGTGTATTGAACATACTGCCATTCTCTACATGAGTGCGGTAATCCAACATTGTTGGAATATAACGACTTACCTTACCCAGAAATTCCTCTTTCACAATTACGAAAGTCACACCTGCAGGTGCCAAATTCTTTTGTGCACCACCATAGATAATATCGTATTTGCTCACATCAATTGGGCGAGAGAGGATATCGGATGACATATCTGCAATCAATGGCACATTGCCTTTCTTCTCGTAGATAGTTTGAAGTTTCTCATCACTTATCTCTGTACCATAAATGGTATTGTTGGTTGTGATATGCAAGTAATCCGCATCTTGTGGCACTTCAAAGTCCATAGGGATATTATTGAAGTTATCCGCAGCGGAGGTAGCTACCTCTACCACTTCACCAAAAGCCTTTGCCTCTTTGATGGCTTTCTTCGACCAAACACCCGTATTTAGGTAAGCGGCTTTCTTCTCAAGGCAGTTAAAAGGCACCATGCAGAATTGCAAGCTTGCACCACCCCCCACGAAAATCACGCGGTAGCCCTCTGGGATATTCAGCAGTTCCTTCATCAGTGCTTCTGCCTCATCCACAACGGGTTGGAAATACTTAGCACGGTGAGAAATCTCAAGGATACTCAGACCCTCGCCTTGAAAATCGATTACAGCCTCAGCTGTTTGCTTAATCACTTCTGCTGGCAGGATACTTGGTCCTGCATTAAAATTGTATTTTTTCATATTATTTATGGTTTTTCGTCATTTTCCAGTTACTCTTGGTGCCTTCGATGATCTCGGTGTCGGCCTTCTTAACTGCGTCTTTGATAGCATCTTTTACTTTCTTAGCAGCTTCTTTCACGTTCTCCACAACTTCCTCCACCAAGTCGGCTTTCTCTACCCAGCAGAGCGCATCGCCTTTGACAGCAGTAGCACCTTGCTCCTTATCAATAGCCACCACGCGGCAGTGTTCAAACGCACGGATTGGCTCAATGCCATGAGGCGTTTGCAAGTAGCAAACTACATCGCCTTGCTTGTAGAATGTACCCAATGCAGGTGCTTTGCTATCCTCGTTGAAGTCCAACTCCCACATGACCTTACCCGATAAGGTTGCCTCTACAGGTTCAGCATTAGGATGTAGAATAGCACGTTTGTCAGCCGCAGTCAGCACCTTCACAGGTTGACCGCTCGCTGCTGCTTTCTCTATGCGTTCAAACAAGTCCTTATTGAATTGCTCCTTAGCTTGACCTGACTTATATTCGCGGTATTGTTTCTCGTGCATAGCGAACTCAAAGAGTTCCTCATCGTCTTGACCGCGGTCCCAACCGTTCTTCTCCATTTCAGCAATGAATTGTGGCAATACATCTGGATAGAGGGCTTGTGGGTCATCGGTATAGAACTCCATATTCTTCTCCTTTGCGAGTTCAACAATCTCTGGAGCTAAAGTACCAGGTAGTTTACCCGACTTGCCGAGGATCATACCCCACATAGCAGGGTCCATGCGGGTGAATGGTTTCTCGCCCATGGACTTGCTGTAGAGGTTCATCAGCGCAGCGTTCTTTACATATTGTGAGAATGGCGTTACCAAACATGGTGTACCGAGCATAGGCCAGATACGTTGTACCTCATCGAAGAGTTCCACAAGGAGTTCGTCTTCACTGAGGGCAGCTTGACCGCGCTTCACAAGGTTGGCGTTGATGGCCGCATGCATACCTTTAAGGTCTGCCATGAGCGAACCCATCATACCGCCTGGCAAACCGCAACCTACCAAGAGAGAAGTCATCTTCGAGTTGCGAGGATCAATCCAGTAACCAAGGAAGTCATCGATAAACTCTTGGGTGAGCGAGCGAGCCTCCATGTATGCTTTCATATTGATATCCTTCACTAGGAAACCAGCGTCTTTGAGCATGGACTGAATAGTAATCACATCAGGATGAACCATACCCCAACTGAGTGGCTCCATTGCTACATCCAACACGTCACCACCAGCTTTAGCAACCTCCAGCATGCTGGCTACTGAGAAACCAGGACCAGAGTGACCATGGTATTGAATAATGATATCTGGGTGTTTCTCCTTGATAGCTGCAACGATTGTACCAAGCATTGCAGGACGACCAATACCAGCCATATCTTTCAGGCATATCTCTTGTGCGCCGTTGGCGATGAGTTCCTCCGCAAGGTTGATATAGTATTCCGCATTGTGCACCTCAGAATAGGTGATACACATGGTGGCTTGCGCGGTCATGCCCGCCTCCTTCGCCCACTTAATAGAGGGGATGATATTGCGAGGGTCATTCAGTCCGCAGAAGATACGGGTGATATCCACACCTTGCGCATGCTTCACCTTATACATTAACTTACGTACATCTGCAGGCACTGGGTTCATACGCAACGCGTTCAGACCGCGATCCAACATATGCGTTTTGATACCTGCCTCGTTGAAAGGCTTGGTAAAAGTGCGTACTGCTATATTGGGATTCTCGCCATAGAGTAGATTCACTTGCTCGCTGGCACCGCCATTCGTCTCTACGCGATCAAAGCAACCCATATCAATGATGACGGGAGCTATTTTTGCCAACTGATCTTTGCGTGGCACATATTTGCCACTACTCTGCCACATGTCGCGATAGACAAGGGAGAATTGAACTTCTTTTTTAGCCATAATGGTATTAATTAGATTAATTTACGCCGCAAAGATACACAAAAAAAAGCATATATGCAAATGCATATACACTTTTTACAAAAAACTTTTTATTTTTAGCCCCAAAGTAGGTTATTTCACAATAAAAAACCGCTTAATCGTGTTCTTGAGAGATTGTAAAACAAGCTCCTTTATCCATGGAATGGGACGACTATTCCAACGTTGCGGGTGAGTAGTAATCATGATACGAGCAGGCAAAAAACCTTCTTTTGCAGCACGAATAATTGCTTGCGTGCGACGATATACGAGTCCCTGCGCCGTCCATTGATCTTGGTATTGAGGAATCTTATCGCGAACAGAAACTTTATACCCATCCCACCGACGACCCGTATCCGTAAGATAAAATATTTCCGAAAAATCCACATCAAAATAGGGTTCGCCTACTATACCAAACTCACGATAGTCATAGTGTTTCCATAATTCACGCCCATCCCATTGACTGGTAGGAGCACCATGCATACAAATAGTACGCACCGGATAATACTGACGAAAGTATATCAGCTGCTGCTGAAAATGCGCCAATGCTTTTTCCCTGTCGCCATGCATGATAGCCATATCCTCATAATGATAGCCTATCTCATGCCCTAGTTCAGCAATAGCGCGGATTACTTCAGGCTGATTGCTCTGAGGCACTACGCGAAAATAATACGAAGCACTAATACCCAATTCATGCTCTATTTGCGCGGTACGTAAGCTATTTGCCGCCTTTAGATCCACATCGTGGCGCAAAATAATTAATCGTTTAGGGCATTGATCTGAAGGCTGTGTACAATAATTTTCAAAAGTAAGGAATTGGTAACCATGGTGCAAGAGGGTACTCAATAACTTACGATAAATACGCAAGGTAAAGTCCATTTTTTTGCGTTGCGTCAATAGAAATGTTATCAATAATGCCCAAAACATGCTTTAAAACAATTCGTTGAGATGTTTTGCTAAACGAACACCCGCCATATACATCTGATATTCTGCTGCTTCTGCCCAGCGATAGGCATAGTGGTAGGCATTACCCGACCATGTAGGATGATATTGATATACACTATCCGTAAGATGATAAGTATAGAGCAGCGTTTCCTCCTCAGTCATGCGGAGAATCTCTTTGCGTTGCTTGCCGTACACATCATAGAGATAGTTGGCATATTCGGTGTATGAAAAGCCTTTATTTTCAATCAGTTTACTATCCCAAACCGAATGTAGATTGGTATTTTGACCAAACCATTTCATACGTACAGCATTCCCCCCCTTGTCGTCCAAATGCGCAAGATGCATAGGGCAAAAACGGTCTGCCATCATATGTACATAAAACACCAGCGCATCATGGCAATCTGGTTGGCGCATGAGTACTGTTTCTAGGCTATCCAGTGCCATAAAGAGGTCCCCACCCTCCTGAGGATAATCGGTCAGAGTGGCAACCACCTCTGCATCAGTCATACCACCTGGCAAATCCTGATAATGGCACGTAAAACTAGTAGGATAAATGGTATCGCTCTTTATCTCATCGGGCCAAGTAGAGAGGTAAACCATTCCATGCTTACCCAAGACATTGTCCACATGTTTGCGTGCCTTACTATCCAAATTGTCATATGCTATTTGAGCCACAATACGATGTCCCTTAGGTCCCCACGCAAAAGCAGTGGTGATACACAACATAGCCAGAAGAATAATGATTATTCGCTTCATATTATCTACATTTTTTATCTATTATCTATTCGATTTCTATACACTACAAAACGCTGGTACAAATATTCTAATGTCAGGTTGAGTAGCATGTTGATGATTGTCACCACATATTCATTCCACATCAGATCTTCCGCCAACCAATCGCCTAATATAGTAGTTGCAGGGGTAAAGACTGCATAGAACGCCAGCACGAGAAGCATGGCACGAGTGATATTGGCATTGGATTGGAAGGTAAAACGGCGATTAAACGTAAAGTTCCACAAGATACTTAATATCAGAGATATTAAATAGCATGGCCAATAGCGCCACTCTGTGCATTCATTGAGCAAAGCAAATGACCCAAACTGAATCACACCTGCGCTTGCCGAAAACAGTACAAATTTCAGTACCCTAACCCACTCTTTTGTTTGTTTCATACCTTCAACTTTAAACTTTCAACCTTAAACTTTCAACCTTAAACCTAATACAACTCTATCCACTCTACCTCATTACCCACAGATTGCAAGTATCGTTCGAACTCCTCACGCTTAATCACCACCGTACCGCGACAATCGTTTGGATGAAAGCTCAAACTATCCGCTTGCAAGAGGTTTTTATCCAAAAATAATATCACATGACCATCTGCGTCATTGATCAAGCCAAACGGACTCACGCTCCCTGGCTCCAATCCCAAATAACGCATCATGCGCTCTGCACTGGCAAACGACAGTTTTCCGGGTGAGTTCTTGCCCGCAGCCATGAGCGATGCCTTCAGTCTTTGCTCCAGATCATGTATCGCCAAATCATGCTCGCAATCAAAGCATATCAAATAGTGCTGCGTACCCTTATGGTTGCGCATAAAGATATTCTTGCAATGCACGCTACCATCATCCTTCCACCAGCGCTTTGCCTCCTCTATAGTCTTGCCTTCTGGGTGGTTGTAGCACTCATACGCAATCCCATGCTCCGTCAAATATGCCAGCACTTTCTCTTGGCGTTCTGAGACGATTTCGCACTCACAATTCATAATTCAAAATTCTTAATTCTTAATTCAAAATTATGCTTCCATCACCACTTCGCGCAGCACTTCGCCCACTGTAGGGTGAGGGAACACCACCTGCTTGAACTCGCCCACCGTATAGCCCATACGTACAGCAAAACTAGCCGCAGCCACAAACTCCGAGCATGGATTGCCTATCATATGCACACCCAAGATGGTCTTGCTGCGCTTATCTACAATCACCTTGCACAAACCGGTTTCCCCCTCGTTCTCAGCTACAAAACGACCCGAATAGGTCATTGGCAACTTATGTACTTCGTATGGAACGAAAGGCTCGTCTGTGGACATCGATGGTGCAAAATCACCTTCCTTAATCTCATTCAAGTCCTTCTCAGTCAATCCGATACACGCAATCTCAGGATTGGTATAAACCACACTTGGAATGGCATTGTATGCGATGCGCTGCAGTGGTATCTGCTTCAGCATACGCCCTACCGCTACCTCGGCTTGACGACTCGCCACATGCGCCAACATGATCTTACCCGTCACATCGCCTGCGGCATACACATTCTTCAGATTGGTGCGCATCATCTCATCCACCACAATGCCGCCGCGATACATCTCCAAGTCGCTTAATGCCTCCAGACCCTGCATATTCGCACGACGACCCACCGACACCAATATATGCTCTGCCTCGTATTCACCATTGGTTGTCAACACCTTATTGCCTTGCACCTCTGTCACCTTCGTGTCGGTCAGTATCTGAATACCCGCCTTGCGATATTTCTCCAGCAGGATAGTCACCACCTCTTGATCCAAGTTCGGCAAGATGGTTGGCATTGCCTCAATCACCGTCACGGGTACACCCAATTCGTGGTACAATGTCGCAAACTCCATACCGATCACACCGCCACCCACGATGATCATCGAAGCGGGCAACTCCTTGCTATCCAATGCCATTGTAGAATCCCAAATAGCAGGATTATCTTTCACACCAGGTATAGGTGGCACAAAGTTATTTGAACCCGTACAAATCAGCAGGTTCTCTGCCTCATATTGTTCCTCTCCACAAGCGATAACCACATTTTCATCCGTGCGGCTAACCACCTGAGCTGCACCCATCACCACGGTACAGTGCTCATTATTGAGTTTCTGCTTGATTCCTGCTACCAGTTTGCGCACCACCTTCGTCTTGCGTTGCACCATCTTAGTATAATCAAAACTCACCCCCTCGGCCTTCACACCATATTTATCCGCGTGCGTAGCGTTATAATATTGCTTGGCACCATAGAGCAAGGTCTTAGTTGGGATACATCCTACATTCAAGCATGTACCACCCAACGCATTTTGCTCAAAGATTACTACATCTTTACCCGCTTTCGAAGCGATCTCTGCGGCAGTGTAACCTGCAGGGCCACCACCAATAATTGCTAAAAAGTATTTCACGGCTTTCAATTCTTAATTCTCAATTCAAAATTCTCCAAAAATATCCTCACCGCACTCGCCACCATCTCTGCGCAAGGGCGTTTCTGGTAGTATGCCTCCGTGCGCGCAGCAGGGGTTGGTTCTTCGGGTTGAGGAGCTATACCTAGAAGTTCGGAACAGATCAAACTACCATTCTCCTTCTTGAACTTCTCCGCCAAGTTTTGTACCAAAGCATAGTTTTGCATCTTGCCTTCCGCATCCCCCACTACAGCACTACCATTCTCCAGTCCTGCCAGCATAAACATGCCGCAAGCAGCACCACATGTCTGGCGCATACGACCTATGCCACCACCAAACGATGCTGACAAGCGCAATGCCAACGCTTCATCCTCTATACCATACAAGTCCGCACACGCCGCAAACACCGATTGACTGCAGTTAAAGCCCTGTTTAAACAGTGTCTTCGCCTTCTCTACGCGTACTTCTATTTCTTCATTCGTCATAGTTTCTAACCTATAAAATTCGTTCTCAACTTTGGTTTCTCGCTCTCTGGGTGCTGTTCCTTGGCCAAATTACGCAACATCCACGCCATATTCCTTCCCAAGGTTCGCATCGTTTGCAACCCTTCAGCATCATGCTCTGCTTCGCCCTTCTCCCAGCCGTGTACACTATTCCAATACTGCGACGAGACAACAGGCATATTATTGATCGTAAAATACTTGTTCAACCTATCAAAGCAGGCACTCGCACCACCACGACGACACACTGCCACAGCAGCCGCAGGCTTATAACTCAACATTGCACCCGCCGAATAAAACAACCTATCCAACAAAGCGCACAACGAACCATTAGGACCTGCATAATACACTGGCGAACCGACTACTAAACCATCTACACCTTCGCTCAATATAGCATGCAACTCATCATATAGCGAATCAGAAAAAGCGCATTTTCCTTTCTTCGTATGACACGCACCGCATGCCACACAACCACGAACTGGCTGAGTACCTATACCCACCGTCACAGTCTGTATTCCTTCCTCCTCCAGCACCTTGGCCACTTCTGCTAGGGCTATACTCGTGTTACCCTTTGCACGGGGGCTACCGTTGATCAGCAATACTTTCATATCTATTCATAGTTTTCTGCAGGCAATATGCACCTGTATATATTACATCCCACCGAGTTTCCTATCACAATACTCACATACACACCCAGCAACTCCCATCCGCACTCTGCCAACGTACTACCAGGACATGCCAAGAAATAGAAAGCGTCTGCTACACAGTGCGGAAAACCGCAATGGATAAACAGTGGCACAGCAAACAACAGCGGCACCCAGTTGCCAAACTCTTTTCCCTTTCTTGCAAACTGCACAGCCGTACTCATCAATATGCCGCAGCCTATCGCTTTCACACCGCATGCCCACCAACCTAGTTCCATACGCGAGCGCAACACGCCTTCTGCAGCCGCCTGCACACCCACAGCCGTATCCACTTTCGCAATCAAACTCACCAACCAGCAACCCACAATATTGCCCACCAGCACCACTACCAGCGAAGGAATCTCCTTCACCTTCACAAACCCTACCGTACCCGTATAAAGTTTCAGTTTATACGACACTACTGCCGCCAGTCCAAGAATAAACAGGAACATCCCTACGGCTTTACCCGCCAAGAATCCATACCCTGCCACGGCTATCAATACGCCCGCAAAAATCGCTGTTCGAAATATATTGAGATAGTTTTTCATCATATTACCCTGCAAAGGTACAAAAAATACATCATTTGACAAAATATCTAATACAAATTGCGCATTTTTTCTTGACAAACTGCGAGTAAAACATGCCAAGATTTGCATAATTAAAAAAAAAGTGGTAATTTTGCACCGATTTTTGCGGCATTAGCACATCGGTAGTGCATCGGCTTCCCAAGCCGAGGAGGCGGGTTCGATTCCCGTATGCCGCTCATAGCACATCGGTCTATCGCGGAGTAAGGGAAGAAAAATTGCGGTTTTAATCCCCTACGACGAGGAAAGTCCGGGCAGCATAGAGCACCATCGCGGTTAACGGCCGTCAGGCAGCAATGTTTGGTCCCTGCAAAAGCGACGAACAATCTCCTAGGAGAGGAAGTGATACGAGCATACGGTGGGCTGCAATTCCAAGTATACCAGTGTTTGAGCGTTGCTCGCGCAAGCTGGAGGGTAGGAAGCAACAGAAGTGCGTAGCAATACGCCACTCAAGATTAATGATAGACACCAACATTTGGAACCTTGAAACTTTTCAACTCCCATTTGTGGCACAGAACCCGGCTTATAGATGCGCTATTTTTTTTGATTACAATTCTACACCATACTAAACAACACCAAACAATGAAAAAACTACTTCTTTTAACTATAGCACTCTTGAGTGCTTTTTCTTTGCAAGCTAAACCACGTATCGACCGTGCAGAGCCTCTCTGCTGGTGGACCGAGATGAACTGCCCACTCACACTCATGCTTCAGGGCGAAGACCTCGCCGATGCGCAGGTGACTATCCAGCCGTTATCTGACAACCAAGATAGTTCTATCTTCGGGTTTCTCAAATCCATATTTTCAGGTGCGGGGCTAAAAGTTAAAAGCCAACACAATGCCGAGAGTCCCAACTACCTTTTCGTAGATTTAGCGGTAAACAAACCAGGTATCTATCGTATCACACTAACCAAGGGCGAAGAAACTACCAGTGTGGACTACACCATCCATACCCGCCGCGAAGGCAGTCGCGAGCGACAAGGTTTCACCTCTGCCGACATGATCTACCTCATCATGTCCGACCGTTTTGTGGACGGCGATACGACCAACAACACCCTTCCACAAATGGCTGAACCAACCAACAAAGCCAACGTTCACGGACGCTTTGGTGGTGATATCCAGGGTGTTATCAATTCTCTCGACCATATCTCTGCCCTCGGCGCAACCGCCATTTGGGCAACACCCTTCCTCGAGGACAACGAGGCAGCTTGGTCCTACCACGGCTACGCTTGCTCCGACTACTACCATATCGACCCACGCTGCGGTAGCAACCAGCTCTATTGCGACCTCGTAGAGAAAGCCCACGAGAAGGGCATCAAAGTCATCATGGACATGGTGCCTAACCACTGCGGTGGCACCCACTGGTGGATGAAGGACCTGCCTTACCACAATTGGATCAACCAGTTTGACACGTTCACCAACACCCCCAATGTCTTCTCTGCCAACTACGACACCAACGCCTCTCAATACGACCGCCTACTATCCAACCGCGGTTGGTTCGACCGTCCAATGCCTGACATGAACCTCGAGAACCCAGACCTGCTGCAATACTTCAAGCAGTGGGCTATCTGGTGGATTGAGTACGCCAACCTCGACGGTCTGCGCGTGGACACCTATCCTTACATCGAGATGCTTCCTGCCAGCGAATGGGTAAAAGCCATCATGGACGAGTACCCTAATTTCAATATCGTCGGCGAGTGCTGGACACGCCCCGCTCCTGCCGTAGCTTACTGGCAATCAGGCGTGAAGAACTACAACGGCTTCGACAGCCACCTCAAGACCGTCATGGATTTCCCCGTGGAAGAAGCTATCCGCCAAGCCCTCGAGACCGACGGCAAGGGTTGGGGCAACGGCTTGACCCGCGTCTATGACGCCGTAGCCATGGACTACCTCTATGCCGATGTCAACAACATCATGATCATGCTCGGCAACCACGACATGGACCGTATTGCGGACGTAGTCAAGGACCAAGACCCACGCCGCGTCAAACTGGCTACCACCATGCTCGCTACCATGCGCGGTATCCCACAGGTGTTCTACGGCGACGAGTACGGCATGAAGTCTGCCGACCGCAATCTGGGTCACTCTACCCTACGCATGCCTCTACCACTCGGCGAACAAGTCACACCTGAGATGCAAGACATGTGCGACTACCACACCCGCCTCTTCCAATGGCGCAAGGGCGAGCCAGTCATCCATACAGGTCGCACCATGCACTTCATCACCCGCGACAACACCTACGCCTACTTCCGCTACAACGACCGCGAGGCAGTCTTCGTGTATCTCAACGCAAGCGAGGAGAACCGCACCATCCCTACAGCACACTACGCTGAGATCCTCACCAAGTACCATCCTGTAGGCGAAGATGTGATTACGGGCAAGACCTACGATTTGAGCCAACAGGACATCATCGTCCCAGGTCTCTCCAGCATCGTAGTCAAGCTTCAACGGCTGTAGATGCGCTGTAGATACGCTGTAGATACGCTTTTAACCGCAACTCCAACCACCCCCAAAACGTACCTTTTTCTGTGACAGCTGTGACAGCTGTGACAGCAAAATCTATAACCTCGTCCACGCGTGTACGTACATATACGTGGACGAGACATAAGAAACAGGTGTCACAGCTGTCACAGCTGTCACACATTTCCGAAGAAAATAAGCCATTTTACAGCTATAATCTTCGGAAATCTATATTTTTTACCACATTTCCGGAGGAAATATTGCATATCTTAAAAAAAAGTAGTACCTTTGCGGACAGAATCCAAAAAATGCACTAATATTTGGAGTTACACTCCATAAATTACAGTATTTTTAAAGAATTATATTTTTTATTTTATAATCATATATCACTGATAACCATGTACAAACGAGTTGTTTCTTTTGAAAACTTAGAAGAAGATAGTATTTTCTTGTTTGGAGCGCGTCAGACGGGCAAATCCACTTTGCTGCAAGTGCGTTATCCTGATGCTGTTTACTATGATTTGCTTGAGCGCAAAACCTTTGAGCGTCTGCAACGTAATCCCTCTCTATTAGAGCAAGAGCTACTGACACTTCCTAATGATACATTAGTCATTATCGATGAACTTCCGCTTATGCCTATTTTGTTGGATCAAGTGCATCGCTTGATAGTTAAAAAGAATATGCGCTTTATCTTAACTGGAAGTAGCGCAAGGAAACTCAAACGACAAGGAGTAAATACTCTCGGAGGACGTGCTATCCTGCGCACTTTATACCCACTGGTAAGTGCTGAGATACCAGATTTTGATTTAGGAAAAGCTATTAATCAAGGTTTGTTGCCTCGTCATTATATGGCTAAGCCAGCCGTTGCACGTGAGCGTATCAAAGCATATATTGCAGTATATCTCAAAGAAGAGATAAAGGCGGAAGCATTGGTGCGCAACTTGCAAACATTCAATCGCTTCTTAGAGGTTGCTGCCCTAACGAATGGTGAAATGGTGAATTATTCCAATATTGCTACTGATTGTGGGATTGACAACAAGACTGTAAAGGAGTATTTCGCAATACTTGAGGAGACGCATATAGGTTATATGATACCTGCATATACACATGTGATAAAGCGCAAATTGCGTCAAGCACCTCGCTTCTATTATTTTGATGTGGCAATCCCCAATTATTTATTGTCACGTGGAGAATTACAACCTGGTTCAACAGACTATGGGCATGCGTTTGAGCATTTGCTCATGCAAGAACTCATTGCTTATCTAGGGTATAACCAATATGAAAACCAGCTCAGTTATTGGCATACTTACCAAGAACAAGAAGTAGATGCGGTATTAGGTGATGCCAAAGTGGCTATTGAATTTAAATCCACCTCTGAAGTTCAAAGGCGGCATCTATCTGGCTTGAAGGCGTTTAAGGATGAGCACCCAGATGCAAGAATGATTGTAGTTTCATTGGATGAGAAATATCGTATTCTACAGGGAATAGAAATTATCCCTGCTACGGATTTCTTGCGTATGCTATGGAACGGAGAGATATATTCCTAATTTTATCTACGCTGTGGGAGAGGTGATAGGACACCCACTTTGTGGGCTATGGGACGCGGCGAAGCCGCTATAGGACGGAGGTAAACCTCCTATGGGACGCCCTTCGGGCTATGGGACGCTCGCAAGCGAGCTATGGGATGCGGCAAGCCGCACAAGAAATACGCGATACTTTACCAAATCTCATATTTTTTACCCACATTTGGTGAACTATCATTCGTTTTTTCGCAAAAATCGCATTATTTTTCACCAAATCTACTATTTTTCTTGCACATTTGGTAAATTA
>JAZOVR010000005.1:0-11972 GCA_045658785.1 Paludibacteraceae bacterium
GCTATCTGGGTTCTCCAGCACGAGTTTGTGGCTCTCTGCCGAACCAATAGAAGATACGATACCTTCGCCTACACGAGCAAGCACAGTGTCTTCGCCAGCACCACCGACCAATTGCTTGATATTGGCGCGCACGGTCACACGAGCTTTCGCAATCAGCTGAATACCATCCTTTGCCACAGCGGTTACAGGAGGAGTGTCAATCACGCGAGGGTTAACCGACATCTGTACTGCCTCGAACACATCACGACCTGCGAGGTCAATGGCGGTTGCCATCTGGAAGGTGAGTGCCATATTTGCTTTGCTGGCACTCACAAGGGCATGCACCACGCGTTCGATATGTCCACCAGCAAGGAAGTGCGCCTCCAGTCCGTCGCGCTTCACATCGGTGAGACCCGCTTTATGTGCCTCAATTAGGCAGTTAACAATGCGTGTAGGTGGTACCTTACGAATACGCATCAAGAAGAGCTGAATCAATGATACATGTACACCACTCACTACTGCATTAATCCACAGCATGAAAGGTACATAGTAGAAGAAGATGATTACGAGAATGGCCAATATCGCCAAACCTACAAGCTGAAGAATACCAAATGTTTCCATAATTATAGAGTTAAAATAGTTTTAAGAGTTTTAAGAGTTATGATTTTTGCAAATCTTCCATGCGCTTACCTGGTGTAGGCATATCCACACCGCCTTCAATCTTGGTGTCGAGCGCCATTTTGTCCATGGCTTTGCTCTTGACGAACACCCAGATAGCGATGCCACAAAGCACTATGCATGCTGCCAATGTGACATGACCCGCCCACGCCCATAATGCGACTAACTTAACATAGGCAATCACAACGGCTGCTATCAAACTGGCAAGTCCACAGATACCAGCGACACCAAAACCAGGCAAGAGAAACATCTCTGCTAATAGCAAACCAACGCCGAAAATAACAAGGATAATGGTCAATATTAGAAATGTTGTCATAGTATGTAAATTTTATCCGCTGCAAAGGTACAAAAATAAAATGAATTATGCAAGAGGTCGTATAAAAATAAAAAACTTTACTTTATATAAGTAACAAAAAAAAGCAGGAAAATAAATTTGCACATATAAAATAAAAGCAGTACCTTTGCCCCGTTTTTCGAAAATACACCTTATTATATAGTATTCCACAGACTTTAGTCTCAAAATAGATAAAATGTCCTAAACGAAAATTGAATAATGAGTAAAAATCTAATGATTGTAGAGTCTCCGCACAAGGGAGAAACTATTGCAAAATATCTTGATAAGAGCTTTCGTGTGATGTCTTCGCAAGGGCATATTCGCGATATTGAAGGCGTAGGTAAAAATAGCATGGGTATTGATTTTAATAACCATTATGCGCCTAATTATGCCATCGAAGAGAGCAAAGCTCAATTGGTACAATCATTACAAGAAGCTGCTTCCAAGGCAGATATGGTATGGTTGGCATGTGACCCTGACCGCGAGGGGGAAGCGATAGCATGGCACTTGAAGGAGGTCCTGGGATTAGATGATCAACACTCATGTCGTGTCACGTTTGAGGATTTTACCGAAGATACTGTTTTAGAGTCGATTAAGCAGCCCCGACAGATTGACTACGATTTAGTCAATGCTCAGCAAGCGCGTCGTGTGATGGATCGCATAGTGGGTTTCGAACTCTCACCAGTCTTGTGGAAGAAGGTGACTACTGGTTTGAGTGCGGGTCGTGTACAATCGGTGGTGGTGCGAATGGTAGTGGAGCGCGAACGCGAGATCGAGTTGTTTGTGCCTGCGGTCAGCTATCGTGTGACGGCGGAGTTTGTTGGTGTCACTGAGAGTGGTCAAGAAGCTAAATTCAAGACTGAACTCAACCATCGTTTTGCGACCAAGCAAGAGGCAGTGGACTTTCTCCAACTCTGTAAGGAGGCTACTTTTACCCTTACATCGGTGTCGCACAAGTTAGGACATCGCAGTCCTGCTCCTCCTTTCACCACTTCTACTCTGCAGCAAGAGGCGGTGCGTAAGTTGCATTTCTCTGTGTCTAAAACGATGCGTTTGGCGCAATCCTTGTATGAGGGCGGGCATATCACCTACATGCGTACTGACTCCGTCAGCCTGAGTGCCTTGGCTATCAACACAGCCAAGACCGCCATCTTGGAGGAATATGGTGATAGGTATCATAAGTCGCGTCAATATCAGACAAAATCCAAGGGAGCGCAAGAGGCGCACGAGGCCATTCGCCCTTCCTATATGAATAAAACTGTGGCGGGTTCTAACAGCGATGAACGCAAGCTCTATGACTTGATTCGCAAACGTGCTATTGCTTCGCAGATGGCTGATGCTCAGACAGATACGACGAGGGTGGAAGTGGCCATGAACAACTCTCCATACCTCTGGACGGCTACGCACGAAGTGGTGACGTTTGATGGCTTTATGCGTGCATATATGCAGTCTGCCGATGAGGATCTGACTGCTGGCAACACCTCATCGACTATTGCGCAACTCAAGGAGAATGTCCAGTGTCAGTTGTCCGTTGCTCATTCCCAAGAGTCCTTTACCAAGCCCCCTATGCGATACAGCGAGGGGTCGCTCATCAAGAAGATGGAGGACGAGGGTATCGGACGTCCTGCTACCTATCAATCTACCATTGATACTATTCAATCGCGCAAATATGTCGAGCAACGCAATATCGAGGGGACTCAACGTAGCTATAATCTCCTGACCTTGCAGGCGGGTAAGATGAGCGATGAACTCAAAACTGAAGTCGTGGGAGCGGATACGGGTAAGTTGGTTCCTACCGACCTCGGACGCATTACCAATGACTTTTTGGTGGATCAGTTCCCCAATATCTTGAGTTATGATTTCACAGCACACTCGGAGGAGAGTTTCGACGCTATTGCTGCGGGTGAAGCTGATTGGGTGCAGACGGTCGACGAGTTTTATCATACGTTCCACCCTCTTATTCAGCAAGTTCCAGCTGGTAAAATGGCAGCAAGACTTGTTGGTAAACATCCTCAAACGGGTGAGCCTGTCTTAGCACGCATTTCCAAGAACGGTCCTTGTGTTCAGCTGGGAGATAGCGATACGGAGAAGCCCAAGTTTGCTTCCATGCTCAAGGGGCAAAGTATCTTCACCATTACGCTAGAAGAGGCATTGGCGCTCTTTGCCAACGCATTACCGCGCAATATCGGCACTTACAACGAGCAGGAAGTGATAGTCGGAGAAGGTAAATATGGTCCATATGTACGCTATGCGGGCGAATATACGAGCTTGCCTAAGAACGCAGATCCATATTCCATCACTTTGGATGAAGCTATCGCATTGCTTCTGCAAAAGAAACAAGCGGAACAACCGATACATGTCTTTGGTGATATTCAGGTCCTCAATGGCCGTTATGGAGCGTATATCAAGACTCCGCAGGGCAACTATAAATTACCTAAATCGCTCGATCCCAAAGAGTTAACAGAGGATTCTTGCAGAGAATTGATTGCCAACTCTGAGCCTACTTCCGCGAAGAAACGCTTCTCTAAAAAGAAATAATGCTATCTCTGCGCCTCGGCGCAACGAGGAGTAGCGCAGTTGGTAGCGCACCACGTTCGGGACGTGGGGGTCGGGCGTTCGAGTCGCCTCTCCTCGACAAGATGCGATAATGGAGAAATTTCATTATCGCTTCTTTCTTTTTTATCATTGTAATTATCAGTTAATGAGTGGATTACATCAAACACCCTATTTATTTTCAATGTTCGAAAACTCTCCTCGACTTTATCCCTTGCTTCTTTACCAAAATCGAAGCAGATCCCTATGAGTACCCCGTAAATCATAGGTGATTAGTTAGTGATAAGTTAGTGATTAGTTAGTTATTCGGCTGATGATACCGTGATCTTGCGCTGTTTATCTGCCATTTATTTTGATATCCGCCGTTATTTTAATAAAAATGCCCTTTTTGTCAACTCGATGTGACAAAATGTGTTTTTTCGGGGGGGGGGTAAATACTTTTTTGTGTAGATGACTTGCAAAAGTGGCTAAAAATCAGTAACTTTGTACCCAAATTCGCGTATTGCGCGAATTTGGGTTTTTGTTTGTTGATTTTTTTAGGTATTAAAAGGAATACCACCGGGCGTTAGACAAAGTCTAAAATGCCGCAAATTTGTTGACGGAATGCATAGTCCAGCAACTCCAATATCGCTGCCTTCTGCATGGGGTGAACAGAAGGCAATTATAACTTATACTTCGGTAAATATCGAGGACAAGCCTTCGTTATCTCATTCGAAGTCGCTTTTTTCGACCAAACTGTCGGATAAAAGTTTTCGCTCCATCTCTTCTACTGGTGAGTTTGTGTCCCCTTATTCTGTCAAGGGTACTATCTCGTTCGCGTCTATTCACAGGGATATTACGGCTGCCAATGCTGTTAATATCTCGCTTATGAATTCGAATTCGTCGGGCGGAACATCGACCTCTCGTCCAGGTGTTCCTACAGGTGGAAACCCAGCTACTGGTCAATTGGTGCCTGTAGGCGACATGCTTCTCCCAATGCTCGTGATTGCGTTGGGCTATGTTGTTGTTAAACTATTCCGTAACCGTAAAACTTCTCAAGCCCTATGAAAAAGCTTCTGTTTATATTCGCAACAATTTTAATTGCCCTCTCTGCGCAAGCGCAGAGTAGCGAATACTCTAAAAACCGTCTTCACAAAGGTGATACCGTGACGCTATGTCGCGTCAATAATGCTACCCGCTCTTACCTCACCGTGAATGATAATGGCGGGATTGTTATGCACAACGAGCCTGATGAGAATAGCTTGTGGATTTTGCACGAATGTTCGTATAATCAACAGAGTTGGGGCGACCAAAACCAATATGCGTTAAAACATTACAAGACGGGGAAATACTTCCATGTAGAAATAACCAAGAATGGTAATAGATATACTGTCAATCATAGTTTGTCCAATTCAACTGCATCTGTTCTTCATCACAACAATCCAGGAGATGTCAACCCAGATGATCAATATGAGGAAGGACGCATACACTACTATTTTGACAACAAGGATTTCTATTTTGTAATCAAAAACAACGCTTGGACATTTGAGCAAAATACCAATCAAACGCTTCAAGTAGAGAAATGGACCAAAAAAGGTACGTTAGATTTTTTTTCCTACTTCTCGCCAGAGACCTACGACTTCAACCTTGTTACTAGTGCGGACAAAGGTGTTAATGGAGAGTTTATTAATGAAGACACCGATGTTGCTCAACAACGAAATGTGCGTTTCGTAATGGACTTGCAAGAAAATAGCCACTTAGTCTGCAAAACGGGTTCATCGAACAAGAAATTGGATGAACAAGTAACTGTAACAAGCAATTTGGATAACCTAGGTATTACAGACTTAACATTCAAATGGGAATCCAATCAAGGTGTTGCCTCTCCATCATCCACGCTGCCAACAAGTGGTTCGCAATACAAGTACGATTCCAATACGGAATATTCTCGCGTGATGTTTGCTTTTGAGCAAGGCAATATATCAGACGATAAATTAGCTTACGAACTCACACTCCGATCCTATGGTACCAGTCCTATGGGCTTGCAAAGAGAAATTGCTAATGGTGTAAACACGTGGGTCAATTATGTGGATTATCTGGTAGCTTCATGGACATATAAAGGAAAGTCCTACACCCACTCTATGCGCGTTATCCGTAAGTCCTATCATACGGAACCGCTTCCTGAGTTTGAGTTTTCCGTTTCACCAAGTACTTATATTTTTGGTTCTGATGCTGGTTCACAAACCTTTACCATCAAAGGTACACACCAACACGGTACGGCTTACTACGATGTGGATGCACGCCTGGTAGATACTGTGCTTATCTATGGTCCAGTAGATATGCCTTTGAATGAAGACCCAGGAAAATTATCTTACATGTTTTCGTGCTTAGATCGAAACTCTGAGGCAGAAAGTGATTGGCTTAGTGTTGGCACTATTGATGCGATCAACAATACTATCACCTTGAATGCAAAGGCAAATGACAATGGATATCGCCAAGCTCGATTGGTGGTGAAGGTGATTTTGGAGCAAACACAAATTGGTACTCCAGACCAACACACCACTACACGAATCATCAATATTAACCAGCGTTCCAAAGAAGCGGGTACAATTACATTCGAACACCAAAGAGGTGCTTCGGGCGATGAATTAGATGACCACGATCGCCAGCAAGTGCATACAGCAGAGCGTATTATCTATTATCAACCTAATCAGAACATCGAACTTCGATTGGCTGAGTCCAACTTTTTTGGCTATATGCGTTGGTACGATTATGCATCTAATGGTCAAGGCGGAGATCCTTATTGGAACCCAACTTATCCTACTTCATGGGTTACTTCGCCTCGTGGTGCCAATGGCAATGCGTTCCGCGCTATCAACACTAGCACAGGTAACTCGCGTGGTCTATATGCTACTGCACAAGATGGACAATTGACCAGCGACTCGGAAAATAATCCTGCACCAGTCCTCAAAGGCTGGAATTACACATACAACGCCAATGCAAGCGACGATGGCGAGAGAGCCGCCTCTGGCTACCATACCATCGCCTGCGATGTAAGTGCCTATACGGATTATACACTTACCGACGACAATAGAGAGCGTACCTCTATCATAGAACCAACCCTCTCCTACCGCCAGCTCTTCCACTTGCGTCCCGCAGAAGAAATAGCGGCTAAACTCAATACCAGTTCTGCTGCCGACAAATACTTGGAGAATTACCACTATATGGCAGCCGTGGGAGCCGATGTGCACTTGGCAACACAGTTCCGATATACCAAATATACCCACGAATCCGAGCTCTGCTATTTCTATTACGACAAGGAAAACAAGCTCAAGCGCATTGGTAAGGATGTACAAGCTAAATGGTACAAGAAGAATGGCAACAATTGGGTAGAAGTGACTAATCCTAACTACCAGGTATATGACTATCTAAATGTGGACTCAGATACCGAAGGCGTACAAGTGTATGCGTTAAGAGTACCTGCTGGAAGCACAGGAATAGGCAAGGACCTCTTGATTGCCCAATTTGAAATCAACTTTGTGGATATCAATAGTTGTGGACCTCGCACCACACCTATCATTACCGATCATGAGATGGAACTGCACTTCCAGCTGATTAAGAAAATTGACTTCAACTATGAGGCAAAGGCAGTAGAGTACGAAAACGGTTACAAGCAACTCAATGCTCACTTGCCATGGGATGAAAGTTCGTATGGCTATTACTATCCAAAAAAAGACAATGCTAATCTAGGTAAAACCAGTCCTAACCGATCGGGACAAAATATCCCATACTATGGTGAGTATTTCCTAGTGAATCAAATCCATAAGGACTGGGCGCAAGCTATCGCGCATGGTGGCACGGACGACTATGCCCTCTATGTGGATGGTACTACCGAACCAGGCTTGGTAGCCAGCATTTCTACCGATGCCGTCATCTGTGCGGGACAAACGCTATATTGCTCGGTATGGCTGAACAACCCCTGTCCTACTTCGTTTGACTACAATAGCCCTCGTAACCCTATTTTTCGCTGCAATGTGCAAGGAAAGCGACTAGAAGCAGGCCAATGGAGCGATTGGGAAGATATTAGCGTATTCTTTGTAGGACAATTGCCCAAGGGCTCAGGTTGGCAACAAGTGGCATTCCCTGTAACCAGTGACTACACCTACGATGAGACACGCGTGTCCATCTACAATTTTGCCACGGGTGGTGCGGGTAACGACTTTATGGTGGACGATATTACCCTCTTCGCTTCGCGTTTGCCACTGGCCTCTTACCAAGCACAAACCAACTGTGCTTCCGATGCAAATACCCCTTCTTCTACAGCGGCTATCTTGCGTATTGACTATACCGTTTTTGAAGGTATTGCTGACCACTACATGTACTACCAAATATACAATACATCCGAAGATCATGTTGTAGAATTAATGAAATTGGATGGTACATCTGCTTATTACCATGATGTTGAGGATGAGACCAATCGTAGTTACGGTTCTGTACAAATACCTAACAAGTCTTTTAATCCAGAAGAGTTTAATAAAACAGCATCTGATGCGGAAGATGTACTTATTTTCCCTACTGTGCAGTCGTTTAAAGACCACTTGGTAGATCAAATTACGGAGAATCAAAAACATATCAAGGGCAAAGCATATATTCGCTCTACCATCAAGGGACAAGAGCGATGGTTGCTCTATGTGATGCATATCATACCCAATGCGAAAAAAGAAGGTAAGGAAGATATTACCGCAGACGAAGAAAAGAAATATTTGTGGGAGCGTTATGATTATGCTCTTCGTATGGCAAACGTGCCTGAAGAGTTAGCAGCGGCAGAGTGTAATATGCAGACGCCATTGCACGCTACCCAAGCTACCCACTTCGACTTGTACAATGGCCACAAAGAGCTGAAAGACGAGAATTTTATTCCAGAATCAGCTAATAATTGTGCGAATGATTACTATACGCTTCAAGCCAATATCGTTAACTCCATCTCACCAGGTGTGGGTGGTACGATTCAACAAGTGAAAGGTGCCGTACTGGGTGATTGGCTGGTAGGATATCCGTTTGATGATGTATATACCAACACAAAAACGCATGATGGAGACCTCCACAACGATAGTATTGAAGCAGCAAGAACAAGCTTCTTCCAAACCTACGGCTACTACCGTGAAGAGGTGACCTCTGCCATTGTTTACGATCTACGTCGTAATGATCCAGCCAATACCAATCGCTTAGTAACCAATTTCGAAGAATTGGATGCCAACGCTTTTGAGTACCCCGCACGCAACTACACCATCATCAAAGATCTATACGAGAAAGGATTGTTGATATTAGGTCAATCGCAAACATCTTTCTACTTGGCTTCTCAAGATACGGCCCGCTACTGGTTCTTCCCAATAGATGGTACTGCGAAGGGCACCATGAAGGATATGGACGAAAAAGAAGTGACCGTCATGCTCCAAGATTGTAGCGAACCTATTTGGGTGAGAGTAAGCTCTCAAGAGCAACCTAATTACTTTGCTAATATTGCTCCGTTAAAGAAAGAAAATAAGTCTCGATTGCAGCGATTGCAATTGCCTACCATCCGCATCACGAAAGCGCAAGCTGACGCTGGAACCATCATCATACCCGTAACCGAGATCGGTAGCCAAACTACTCTTGCAGGACTGGCAGATAATAAGATTACAGTTGATCTGAATAATCTTGGCGACGATGTGGCCTTCGTGGACATAGAGAATGGTAGGGATATTGCAAAACCAGCGCTCGTGATTGGACAAAAATATCTCATGCGTATGCGTATGAAAGATGGGGACAATGTCCACATTGGAGGTAATTCGGCAAATTGCCGTGTAGGTACCCTCTACTTCTACCTGATGATATTGCCAAATACCGTTGTTTGGACCCCTGCTGAGGGTAGCTACAACGGATGGGGACTCGACGAAAACTGGCGAGGCTGGGATGACGCGAACTCTAATGGAGTAGTTGACGCAGGCGAATTGATGGAAGTTGGCTTTGTGCCTGTGGCTGGTTCGGATGTGATTATCCCTACATTGCCTGATGTCACGCTCTACCCATATGTACACGACCACAACCACTATCCAATGGATGTGAATGCGCACCCATCTATCTGTAACAACATCTATTTTGCACCAGGTGCACATCTCCACAACCAACACTTGTTGCAATACGATAAAGCATTTGTAGATATGTCCATGCCTGCAGGTAAATGGAATATGATGTCGGCTCCATTGCAGGATATGTATTCGGGAGATATGTTTGTGCCACATACGGGTTTGTGGAACGATAAAGATGCTTCTAGCAAAGAAAGTGCAACGCCATTTGACGTGGCTGCGTTTGCAGGTCAACGCCACACGGATGCGGCATATGCTTTCTGGCAGGGATTCTACAACCAAGCTAATTTGGTGAATTATGCCCAAGGCAACAAAACGATCAAGACCAGCGTAGCAGCAAATTTTGTGCAATCCAATACGCTTTCGCAACCCCTGCAAGCGGGTGCTGGATTCCAAGTATATGCGCTTGGTCCTGGTGATAATGGAAACCAAGGAGCTATCACGGTACGTTTACCAAAAAAGGAAGATAGTTTCGAATATTACAATCCAGATGGCACTCCTAGCGGGCAAATGACAGAGAAACTTAATCGCGAGAATGCCCATAAGTTGGCTTTTACTGCAACTAAAAGCGAGCCAATGTCAATCACATTGACCAATCATGTGGCAAGTGAGTACTTTGTCTTCGGTAACCCTACGATGGCATATATCAATATGCATGACTTCTTGCATGATAATAGCACGGTGGTGAATCATGCATTCTATCGTCTGGAAAATGGAGCATGGAATGCAGAAACTGAGCATACGATGGGCGATAACCGCTTCCTTGCACCAATGACTTCCGTGATGTTGGAAACAAAAGATAAAAACAAACAATTAAGAAGTATAGAAGTCAAACTCTACCCATCGCACCTCACACTCACCGACCTAGAGAACCCATTTGATGAACATCCTGAAATTTCTGAAGATCCAGAAAATTCTGAAACTCCAGCCTCTATCGCTCCACGTGCTAGGGTATCCGAGGAGGGTGATTCGGAGAGAATGACCATCTACGCCTCTACCAATAGCGCATATGCGCGCACTATCCTCGCCACTACCCCTGTGGCTAACGACTACTACCTGATAGGTGAAGATGCATTGTATGTATCATCGGGTATAGAGACAAGTAGTTATATCACCACGCCTCTCAACATGTACACCGTGGCAGAGCAAGTGCCTATGATGGCGACGTGCGTCAGGGTATCAGCGAGATACCATTGGGCATGGTTGTGGCGGATGGCTATCGTACTACACACATGCAGGTCGCCTTCCATCTTTCAGCCAACTGGACACGCACCTGCTACTTCTGCGACAGCAAGACTGGTCAGAAGATCCGCATCATGGACGGTTTGGTAATCTCCGTAGAGATGCCTCAGAACCACGAGCAACGCTACTATATCGAAGGTCCCGACGAGTACCTTGGTAGCAACGAGGGTGGGGTAGCTACCTCTACATCTTCCATCAAGAACCCATCTGATGCTACTCTCAGAGCATATTCGCTCAGTTTGGGTGAAGTCACAGTCAGTGCTTCTGAACTGATGCGTGAGGTCAAACTTTATGATATGGCAGGTCGATTGATTGGCTACCAAATGTTTGATATGCTTCAACATACCACCACTTTATCTGCACCAGCTGGCGTATGTATTGTCGAAGCTATCCTTCAGGATGGGACTTCGCTCCATGCGCAGACGATAGTTCGATAAAGAATAGATCTAATTTTGAGTAATGTACTTCTGGTTTTTATAAATCGGAAGTACTTTTTTTATGAATCCTTATCCTAATTTCCTTCTATCCTTCGCGCACGCGCGCGTACATATTTATATACGCGCATGCATACACGCACGCGTAAGACACGATATTTCATAATAGCATACAATACGATTGAATGCCATTGTTGATAATCAATTACTTATAAAGAAAATGATGTTTTTTGACATTTTTTTTGCTCAAAAATTTGGTCAGTTCACAAAAAAGCAGTACCTTTGCAGCCGTTTTCGCGCCTACTGCAAGTGAGCAGAAATATAGAGCGAAAATGCTGAAAAAATGTAATGCTGAAAATCAGCCACTTACAAAGAAAATGCAAAGTTTTTTGAAAAAAGTTGCTTAAAAATTTGGTCAGTCCAAAAAAAAGCAGTACCTTTGCACCCGATTTCGCGCTAAACGAAAAATGAGCGCAAAATCACAGTGATCTTTGAGAAATTGAAGCAATAATGTAGTACAAGAGAGCAGTAATGCTCAATTGGGAAACTGAAAACGTGTAATACGATTTTTATTATACGGTTCCCGTTAATAAAGTACACAATAGATTAAGGTTATTCTGAGCTAAACAAACAAATTTTATTTTACAACGA
>JAZOVR010000006.1:0-1620 GCA_045658785.1 Paludibacteraceae bacterium
TAACGATAGCGTAAGTACCTACCAACTCCCAGTCCTCCAAGATACCGTCTGCTGCATTATCATCGTCAGAAATCCAGAACTCGAATACTCGAGGACCATATGTCTTATAGAGGTAGTCATAACGCTGCCATACGCGCATACTTCCCCCACCCCGAGGACCGCGAAAAGCCTCAAAATTGCCGTTTTAACTACTTAATATATAGTCGATATACCCAACACTATTTCGCTATAAAATCGAAAGAATTAGGAGTCCTTTTCTGTCTAATTCTAAAAATATAACACTCCTTTTTAACAGAAAATTCCTCTCTCATTAGCGCCGCTCGCTGCAAAAAAATTATGTTCTCAGACTGGCGATATTTGCAGCAATATGTTTCGAGCTCGCAAAAAACTCGCTCCTGAAAAACCATTATGTTAAAAAGAAAAACTTCAAAAAGTGACAAAAAAAAAGCGGCACGCCGCGAGGGCAATACCGCTATAAAATAAGGTCTTGAGCAAAAGCCGCCGGCACATTTTAAAATGTACCCGCCCACCACCCCTACACAAAAAAACCTGCCCAACCAAAAGGTTGGACAGGTCAGATTTATTTCAAGGAGTGCCGAAGCACTCCATGAAATTCAGAGTAATTACTCAGCTGGAGTCTCCTCAGCCTCTGGCTCCTCTGGCTCTGGAGCAACAAGCTCGTTTGCTACAGTTACCTTACCCTCAGCTGTGTACTCCAATGGGTCAACACAGAGAGCAGTGTAGTAGTAAACACCACTTGACTTAAGCTGGAAGCTTGTACAGTGCTCGTTATAAACACACTTAACATCGTACTCGCCAACTGGAAGAGCAACACCCAAGTCAATAGTCTTATCAATCAAACGAGAGTAGTAAGCATTACCCTTACCACCATTCTTCTTCTCCAAGATATTGAACTCCTGTGAAAGGTCAATCTCATTACCAGCAATAGTTACAACCAACTTACCACCCCACATATTCATGGCACCTGACAAATTCTTGATTGTCAATGCATGAGTATAGTTACCTGTCTCAGAGAGAACAAATGTTGGAGTTGTAAAGATCCTAGTATCTGGCTCACCATAAACCTTTGCACTAGCAGAGATTGGGAGTGAGAGGTTACCAAATGCATCGAAAGTTCTTACTTCAAAAGTATAAGTCTGTGATGTAAGACCCTCAACCATATAAGTAGTTGCAAGTGAATCAATCTTCACTACGCTCGCGCCATCGTCCCAAGAGAGCTGAATACCTGTAGCTACCTGGTCCTCAGGAACATTCCAAGTCAATGTAGCGCGCTCGTAACCTGGCTGGATAGCCAAACCAGAAGCCTTAGAAGAGTAGATAGAGTACTCTACCTTCTGGTCCTTGTAAAGCTCGTCCATATTGTCGCAAGATGCCAAACCGAACATCATAGCAACAGCTGGAATCATATAAATCAATTTTTTCATAGTCATTTACTTTTTAAATGTTAGCAATCCTCGCCATACAATGTAAGCTCAGACAAGCAACCAATTGTACCTGTTCCAAAGTCATCAAGACACTTGAAGCGCAAGTACTGGAACTGACGTGTAAAGTCTACATCGTGTGGGTAGAGCCAGAACTCGTGACCGTCGATAGCCTCCT
>JAZOVR010000007.1:0-5291 GCA_045658785.1 Paludibacteraceae bacterium
TGTTGCAAAAAGAGACAATACGACATTATACACATAACAGGTACAGAGCACTATCTATTACCTTTTTTACGAAACAAAAAGACAATTTTAACTGTACACGATTTAGGATTTTACACCAATAACAAATTGAGCATTAGAAACATCTTGAAATGCTTTCTTTGGATTAAGACTTTACCATTAGCATCACATGTAACCTTCATTTCAGAAAAGAGTAAAAATGAGGCATTGGGGTTGGTTAAATTAAGAGAGGGAAACTATTCGGTGGTAATGAACCCTGTTAGTGAAGAATTTACAGCACATCCAAAAGAGATAAACAAAGCATACCCAACGATTCTGCACATAGGAACTAAAGAACATAAAAACATAGAAACCACAGCTATCGCATTGAAAGGGTTCGCTTGTAAATTAAGAATTATCGGAAAACTTACAGAAAGGCAAAAGCGCACACTTGCAATCAACGACATAGATTATAGTTGTGCGCATGGCCTTACTGATGAGGAAATTTTGCAAGAGTACATAAATTGCGACATTGTTAATTTCCCCTCCTTATACGAAGGGTTTGGGATGCCCATCATTGAGGGGCAGAGCGTTGGCCGACCTGTACTGACCAGCAATTTATCACCAATGAAAGAGGTTGCAGCAAATGCAGCAATTTTAGTGGATCCTGCATATCCCGAAAGCATACGAAATGGATATGAAACGCTTTTGAAAAATTCAAAAGAGTATATAGAGAAAGGATTCGGAAATATTAAAAGGTTTGCCCTAAGCCATATTTCAAAAGAATATTTCGAAATATATAACAAGATACAATAAGAAGAGAAGCATAATTTACACAATGAACAAAAAAAACATTCTTTTTCTTATTGGCAACTACCCCGCGTATGGGGGAACAGAGATTGTAACCACCACATTGGCCAATAAATTTATAGCCGATGGACACAATGTTTCCATCGTTTCATATGGCCGACCGCAAGAAGGGGATGTAAACTTGGGGTTATCAGAAAAGTGTAATCTGCTCTACTTGTCGCGCCCGGTGCTCTCTTTAAAGAACATCAAAAGACTTAAAGGGATTGTACTAACGCAAAAAACGGATATAATAATCAATCAGTGGGTGATACCTTTCTATGCTACATTGGTGTGGAAATTGGCTCTATGGGGAACAATGTGCAAAGTATTCTCAGTGCACCATAATAAGCCCGACACCAACAACCGTATAAAGGAACTTGAGAGGCGTATAAATGAAGGGGAAAAATATTTAAAATTTGCAAGATGGGCAGTGCGAGAGGTTTCGCGTTTAAGCCTGGCCTTTTGCATAAAAAGTTCTGACAAATTCATACTGCTGTCATCATCCTTTATTCCTGTCGCTAAAAAGTATGCGCGAGTATCGGAAAAAGATAAATTGATATCAATCCCTAACCCTATTACAATAGATGCTCCATCGGAGATCACAACCAAAAAGAAGGAGATTATTTATGTTGGCCGCATAGATTATACTCAAAAATGCACTTACAGGGTAATCGACATTTGGCGCGAACTTGAACAAAAATACCACGATTGGAAATTGACAATTGTAGGTGACGGCGAAGAGAGAAGCAATATTGAGAAACGAATCAAAGAGTATGGATTGGAACGAGTAACTATTACAGGATTCGTAAACCCTGTTGAATATTACAAAAGAGCATCTATTCTACTATTGACATCAGAGTACGAGGGATTCGGGCTTGTAATTGTTGAGGCAATGACCTATGGTGTTGTTCCTGTTGTGTACAACAGCTACGAGACAGCTGGTGAACTTATTAAAAACGGAGTGAATGGCGTGCTTGTCAATACTCCATACAGTGTAAAGGCTTTTTCAGACACTTTAGAAGAATTGATAAATAACGAGGATACTCTTAACAAGATTGCATGCAACGCAATGAATTCTTCTACTCGTTTCTCCGTTGACAATATTGCAAACGAGTGGTACAAATTGATGGAGAAGTAAATTTAAGAATTGGACTATAAATTTTCCATCCCAACCTAAAGATAAAGATAAATTACACTATGCAACCCGATAAATATATTCCTCCCTATAGCACTGCCAACAAAATAAAGAGACTCGCGTGGAGCATTTGCTGGACTATCCTTGCACGCCCATTTCCGAGAAACATATTTATGCCGTGGAAACGTTTTTTGCTACGCGCGTTCGGGGCAAAAATAGCCGATACAGCAAGCGTATATTCTTCGGCAACAGTGTTTATGCCGTGGAACTTGGAGATGAAAGAGTATGCGTGCTTGGGGCCGGGAGTGGATTGCTACAACGCTGCGCCGATAGTTATCGGTAAATGTGCAACAGTATCTCAACGCTGTTTCTTGTGTACAGCCTCGCATGACTTTTCAGTTGCCGCGCATCCGCAGATAGAAAAGCCTATTGTAATTGAAGATTGGGCTTGGGTTGCAGCCGAGGCATTTGTAGGCCCCGGAGTGACTATTGGCGAGGGTGCAGTGGTTGGCGCACGCGCTGCTGTGTTCAAGAATGTGGAGCCGTGGAATGTGGTGGGTGGAAACCCTGCAAAGTTCATCAAGAAAAGAGTGATTAAGGATGAATAATTCTATTGCGGTAGTAATACTTACATACAACGAGGAACTGCACATTGAACGCTGCATACGCTCGGCAAAAGTTGTGAGCAACGAGATTATAGTTGTAGATTCTTTCAGCACCGACAACACCTGCGCTATTGCCGAGAAATTGGGCGCAAAGGTCTATTGCCACGAGTTTGAGAATCAAGCAAAACAATTTAATTGGGCGATAGAGAATTGCGGCATTGAGTCGCAGTGGATATGGAGACTCGACGCCGATGAGTACATTGAAGCACCATTGGCTGCAAAAGCGTTGCAGGCGCTCAAAAATATCCCCGAGAGCGTGAACGGAATATATGTGAACAAAAAGATTATATTCATGGGACGCCCGTTGCTGCACGGCGGATGGTACCCTGCCCCACAGATAAAAATCGTAAGAAAAGGATTCGGTGCATGTGAGAATAAATGGATGGACGAGCATCTTGTGATATTCTCGGGCAAGACTATTTACATTGATGGTGACCAAACTGATGAGAACCTAAACAGCCTTAATTGGTGGAGTCACAAGCATGTGAATTACGCGGGACGCGAGGCTGTGAACATGCTGATGATGGAGTATGGCCTTGACACAACCGACAAAGAAGTGAAACCTATCTTTTGGGGAACAGACGCCGAGCGCAAGCGTTGGTTGAAACAGAAATACGTTAAGGCTCCGTTGTTTGTGCGCCCGTTCATAAATTTCTTCATACGCTACATTCTTAAAGGCGGCTTTCTCGATGGGAAAGAGGGCTTTGTGTGGCACATTCTACAGGGATTTTGGTACAGGATGCTTGTAGATAGTAAGATTCTAGAACTAAAGAAGAGGTTCAACTTCGATGAGTGTCGCATTAAGGATTTTCTAAGGGAGAATTACTTAAAATAGAGTTAAGGTATTAATCCCCACCGCCACAAAGTAAAAACATCCCCCTCGCCCGTTGGCCACTCCCCCTTGCAAGCAAAGGGGAGAGTTGAAAAGCAAAAGTAAAAATAAAAACTGTCCCCTTTTATAAAAGGGGGACGAGAGACGAAGCGTAAGCGCAGACTCGGAGGGGGATGAAAAACAAACACATATACAATCCCCACCGCCACAAAGTAAGAATATCCCCCTCGGCTTGCAGCCACTCCCCCTTGCAAGCAAAGGGGAGAGTTGAAAAGCAAAAAGCAAAAATAAAAACTGTCCCCTTTTAAAAAGGGGGACGAGAGACGAAGCGTAAGCGCAGACTCGGAGGGGGATGAAAAACAAACACATATACAATCCCCCCCCCCACCCCAAAGAAATAATATCCCCCTCGCCCGTTGGCCACTCCCCCTTGCAAGCAAAGGGGAGAGTTAAAAAGACAAACAGAAAACTTGGAAACAATGAAAGTTTCTATAATAACCACCTGCTACAACAGAGAAAAGAGCATTGCACAAGCCATTGAGAGTGTGCTGGCGCAGAACTACCCCGACATTGAATACATTATTGTTGACGGGGCCAGCAGCGACAATTCCATGGGCGTGATAGACGGATACCGGGACAGGGTAACGAAAATAATCTCGGAAAAGGATAGCGGCATGTACGAGGCTATAAACAAGGGATTGAAAGTTGCCACAGGCGACATTATAGGCCTGTTGCACTCGGACGATTTTCTTATAAACAACCATATAATCTCGGATATTGTAGAAGTCTTCGGACACAGCAATGCCGAAATTGTCTACGGCAACGGATTGTTTGTGGACGCTGCCAACACCGACAAGGTAATAAGAGACTGGAGAAGTGGCGCTTACAGACGATGGAAGGTGAGACTTGGATGGTTGCCGCTGCACCCTACTGTGTACATTAAACGCGAGGTGATTGAGAGGTGCGGACTCTATGACGAGAGCTACAAGATTGCAGCCGACTCCGATTTTCTCGTTAGATACATGTACAAGGAGAGGCTGAAGATAAAATATTTCGACAAATATATTCTGAAGATGCGCATGGGTGGAAACTCCACCGATAGCCGCCGCAGAAAAGAGATGTGGAACGAGGACGTGAGGATGTTCAAGGGACACGGCTTTTGGGGAGTGCCCGAGAAGCTGATGAAGATGTGCTGGAAGGTGCCTCAATTCGTGAATGCCAAACTGAAGAAGAATTTCGGCAATGGATAATTTGCTGCCACTTTTCCTGAAATTCCTGAGGGCGGGGCTGTGGAATGAGACGATTGATTGCAACGTTTCACTCTCGCGCCACGAATGGGAAGAGCTCTACGGCATTGCTTACAGGCAGGCAGTGACGGGGCTTTTCATCGACGGAGTGTCGCGCACGGCTATGCGCCCCGACGAGGATATTTGGGAGAAATGGATGGTGCATCTGCTCTTTATGGAGCGCAACAACAGGCACATTGCTGCACGAGGCGAACAGTGGATAGAGGAACTGAAAAAGGCGGGGATAGAGGCATTCGTGTTCAAAGGAACGTCGGTAGCAGCATGGTACGCACAGCCGCTACACAGAAGCTACGGCGACGTAAACATTGTTGTAAAAAACGGTTGGAAACAGCTGCCGCAGATTCTGCAGGGATGGGGTATTGAGCCTTACAGGGAAAATGGCGAAGAGATTGTAGTAAAAGAGAAGAGCGGTCTCTTTGTGGAGTTGCACTGCGAGTGGGAGCACCTGTACAACCCCGTGGCTGATGCAAGACTGAAAAAGATGTGTGCAGCCGCCACCGAGGGTG
>JAZOVR010000008.1:0-35376 GCA_045658785.1 Paludibacteraceae bacterium
CTGCAAGATGCAGGGCGCATAACTGCGGAATTAGCCAAGGCTAAAGCTGAAACAGAATTTGAAAAATACCGCATTGTACAAGACCGCCTGTACCAATCGGATTTTGACCATTTTCTGCAATTAGAAACAGAGATAGATAATGCGAAATAGTACATTCTCTCTCCTATTCCGCACTGCAGATAATAAAATGTTTATGAACCCGCAAAAATAAACTATGGAAAAACTACTAGCAAAAGCAATCGAAATAGCCCTCAAAGCGCATGAGGGGCAAGTGGATAAAACCGGCATGCCGTACGCCGGGCATGTCATGCGCGTGATGCAAGCAGGACGCACCATCGACGAGAAGATAGTAGGCATGCTACACGACCTGGTGGAAGATACGTCATGGACATTCGAGGCACTACAAGCAGAAGGCTTTCCTGCACATATCATTGATGCGCTGCGATGCGTGACCAAAATAAGCGACGACGAACCATACGAGGAGTTCATTCAACGCGTGAAAAACAACCCGCTGGCAGTAGCCGTGAAAATCAACGATCTGACCGATAACATGGATATCCGCCGACTGACGGAGATAAATGACAAAGATGTGCAGCGATTGCGCAAGTACCTAAAAGCATATAGAGAACTGGTGGTAGAACCATAACATACCGAAGCTGGCCAACCGGTAACAATTTGTTACCACTTGAATCAATAAAATCGGACCGATTTTTCTATTAGGAAGTAGAAGAATGTAGTTGTTCGGAATTTCCGAACAACCACTCCGCAGGGAGTTAGAATATAACAATAAGATTTCAGATTAATATCCTTTTGAAATCAACAACAAACTTATTCATGCGCAAAGGCGATACAATACGATTTTTGGATGATGTGGGCGGCGGAAAAGTCGTTCAATATGATGCCAACCAACAACTCGTCTGGGTAGAAACAGACGATGGGTTTCTTGTTGGACCTATACCCGCCAGCAAATGCGTACTCGCTTCGCCAATGGTTAGTTACCAACGCATGGGGCATGCACCCAAAGCCAAAACAACAGAGACGACCACCACACCGTCGGCTGCACCCAAAGCTGCGCCTGGCAAAAAACCAAAACGCCAACGTGATGAGCACCTCATCGACCTGCACCTTGAAGCCCTACCCACCAACGGCAATGGCATGAACGATGTGGAGAAACATCAATACCAGCTGCGCTTCTTTCGCATGCAGATGCAGCAACATCTGCGCCATCGAGGACGCCGCATCGTGGTTATCCATGGCAAAGGCAATGGCGTACTGCGCAACGAGATCAGGCAGATACTCCGTCGTGATTTTGGAGCAGCCGTAGAAGTACACGATGCCGATTTCTCTCGATACGAGGAAGGGGCAACACTCGTGGTGGTGACGTAGGGCGCTAGAGGCGCTGTTTAAGCGCACCTGCGGTGCTGTTTTGTTTACAGTTTAACGTTTAAAGTAAATGAAACTAGCGAAGCTGTAACCACCGACTTGCACTCATTAATCATTAATTCTAACATCAAATCTATTTATTATGACTAAGAAAATCGTTGTTTTTACTGGAGCAGGCGTATCCGCAGAAAGCGGATTAGGTACTTTTCGTGGCTCTGACGGCATGTGGGACCGCTACCGCATAGAAGATGTGTGCACCTACGATGCATGGCTCAACAATCCCCAACTTTGTGTAGAGTTTTACAACATGCGCCGCCGCGAAGCTCTCGCAGCCCAGCCTAATGCTGCCCATCATGCTATTGCTCGCCTGCAAGAAGTCTTCCCTGACACCCAAGTCATCACCCAAAACATCGACAACCTCCACGAGCGTGCTGGTAGCCACGATGTCATCCACCTACATGGCGAAATTACCAAGCTTCGCTCTGAAACTAACCAACTAGCCACTATCGACTTAGATGGTTGGGAGCAACACTATGGCGACCGCCATCCCGACGGCTCACTCCTCCGCCCTTATGTAGTCTTCTTTGGCGAAGATGTACCATATTTCCCGTTGGCTTGTGAAGTAGCTAGCCAAGCGGACATCCTCATTGTGGTAGGTACTTCGCTCAATGTTTATCCTGCTGCATCGCTACTGCAATATGCAAGACATACGGCAGAGATTTATGTGATTGATCCCAACACGCCCGAACTCGGCATCTACCGCCACCGTGCCCACCACATACAAAAAAACGCCTCCATCGGTGTTCCTGAACTCGTGGATAAACTCCTCCAATTATAATACATCCGTAATACGTTCACACTACCAGCAATGCTGAAATAGCCGTTAAAATCGCTTCTAAATGGCTAAAAACCACATATCCAACAGCCACACTCCCTGTTCCACCAACAAGTAACCAGCGAGCAGCGTCCATTCGCATGACCAGTTGCTCTAACATTGTGTACCTACGCAAACTCTCTTGCAACTCGCTACTAGGCGATGGCATGAGATTAATCTGACGAATCGTATCCGCCATAAACGCCTCATTATCTTTTACTTTCGGAGCACTCGCCCGCAAACGTTGTTTAATTTTTCTATTGGTAATCATAATTCAAAATTCAGACTTCAACATAGCTTTCAACTTCTTCCTTGCTCGAAACAACATCACCGCAAGATTCGTTTCTGTTATCTCAGTTATCCTGCTAATCTCTCGAATACTCTTTTCTTCGAGGTAATACAGTATCACCACGGCTTTCTCTTGCTTTGGCAACTGGTCAATCGCTTGATACAGAGGCTCATAGCGAAATGCTGCATCTATCTGTTCGGTGGCTACTTCCGTATCAACACTTTCATAGTTCTCTACTGCCACACGATGGGTATTCCAGTACTTATTCTGTTCGTTAAGGTATTCGTTGTATGCAATCCGAAACACCCATGTCTGCAAGGCCGATTTGTGCTCAAAGGTAGCACAATGCAAATATGCCTTCAGTATGGCTTCTTGTGCAAGATCATTTGCCAGTTCTTCATCGCCATGAGTCAGCACAAGCAGGAACCGCCGAAGGGATTCCTGCAAGCCGCCAATGGCGGAAATAAACTGCTGCTTATCCATAAATTGATGAAAAACAAGTGATTTTGAAAAATAAGTCAGACAGATAAACGCAGTTTACTCTTTTTCAGCAAGTGCTTTTTCTTCTCTCTCAATCTCCTTCTTGAGATAATTCTTTGACACAAAGAACATAATCAAGAATGCCACACCAATAGTCAGGAGCAAACCGCCAATAATAACCGCCTGATTCACTGTAGCAAATACTCCATAGAACAGTACAAACAATCCCACGAGTGAGGACAATGCACCATACTCCAAGTGCTTCAATACTGCTATCTTGGTGGACTTCTTTTTGCTGTCTGTCTCATTTAACATCTCAGCCATAGCCTTGAAGTCAATGTTTGCACTTTCACTCTTCTCAATCATTTGAGAAATAAGTTTACTGTGCTCCTCCACTTTGTGACGGCGGTTTTTGAGTACCATAATTACACCCGTCAAAATAATGGCAGGTATTCCACCAAAAAGTAACAACACTCCAACAATAGGAACTAACCCATGCATAAATTCTCCCATAAAATAAAATTTAGTAAGTTTAACAAATCGTTTTCTTCGCTTCTCTGGACAACACCCATTAGACAAATGAGAAAAAGAAAATATTACAAACGACTGTTATTTTTTCTTCAAAACACATCATTTTGCCTGTGTCTTGTTCCACGCTCCTAAAAAATATTCAATTCTCAGGGCGTTATTTTGCCATTAAAATGCTCGTAAAGCTTTGTCCCTGAGCGAGTTCCGAGCAAATCAATCCATTCTTCTAATTTTGCGCTTCTAGCACGCGCCACGGAGCCAAATCGCTGTAGTATCTTTTGCTTAGTAACCGTTCCAACTCCCTGAATATCATCGAGTTCGCTCTTTGTTTGAGCCTTACTGCGCTTCTTTTTGTGGTAACTGATAGCAAATCTGTGTACCTCATCCTGTATCTCGACCATCAGTCGGAAGATCTCATCTGTCACTTTCATGCCAAACTCCTGAACAGGGTCGCCATAGAGTAGGGTATTCGTCCTATGCTTGTTATCCTTCTTCAATCCAGCTATCGGTATATCCAATCCCAACTCACCATATACAACCTCCTTAATGGCACTCATCTGTCCCAGTCCTCCATCGGCAATAATCAAGTCGGGTAGGGGACTACCTTCTTCCATCAATCGGCTATATCGTCTCCTCACGACCTCCCTCATACTCGCGTAGTCATCGGGACCTTCTACTGTCTTTATCTCAAACTTCTTATACTCGCTCTTGCACGCTTTACCTTTCTTAAACACCACACAACCTGCCACGGCATTACTGCCTTGCGTATTCGAGTTATCAAAACTATCTATCCACATCGGTAGGGTAGGTAACCCCAATAAATTTTGCACCCCACCCAAGATACGGGCAGCTCTTTGGTCAGGATTTAGCTTATCATCCTGTTTGATTCGGTCTTTCTTATACTGCTGCACATTCTGCATCGCCAGATCCAAGAGTTTCTTTTTATCGCCTCCCAAAGCGATATTCACTTGCAGATTTTCATCAATTATCTCCGGAATAAACGGAACAATCACCTCTTTTGTCGTACTTCCTAATTGCTCCCGCAATTCGTAAATACCCATCGCCAAAACCTCCTCTCGACTCTCATCCAACTGCTTCTTATACTCAATCGTCTGCCCCTGTACAATACTTCCCCTATGCACATGAAGCATACTGATATACACATTTTGCCCCATTTCATCATAACCAAACACATCCACATCACCTGCGTGCGAGTTCGTGATAATAGTCTTACTGGTAAATTGTTCGATGAAATCGAGCTTTTCTTTCAATCTGCCTGCTTCCTCATACCGCATTTCCATAGCAGCTTGCATCATCTCTGCCTCTATCTGCTTGGCAATCTCTTGTGCATCGCCTCGGATAATCTTTCTCGCTGCATCAATATATTCCAGATATTTCTCCCGACTAACTTTTCCCTCACAAACACCGCAGCAATTACCCAAATGATACTTCAGACACACGCGATATTTCCCCATTTCAACGCTACTTTTATTCATTTGCATAGCGCACGTGCGAATAGGGTAGAGCTTGTGAATTAGCTCTAAAACTAAGTCTAAAGTATATCCAAAAGTATAAGGGCCATAGTAATCTCCTATGCCCTTAATAATCTTCCTAGTCTTGAATATTCTTGGGTACTCTTCCCTTGTAATGCAGATACTTGGATAACTCTTTCCGTCTTTCAGCAGAATATTATAGTGGGGCTGATACTGCTTAATCAGGTTATTTTCGAGCAAAAACGCATCCTGCTCACTATTTTCCACCACATATTTGATATCGGCAACACTCTGAACCAGCAGTTTAGTCTTGTATCTATCCTGCTCTTTATGGAAGTAACTACTTACCCTGCGCTTCAGGTTCTTTGCCTTACCCACATATATCACTTCCCCTACCTCATTGAAGTATTGGTACACTCCTGGCTCTTCAGGCAGGCGCCGAAGTATCTCTTGTATATGTGGATTTTTAGACATGTATTCCGATAAAATCGGAGCAAATTAGCAACTCAGCAAGCTACTAATCTCTACATCATCGCCAATGGCTTTGCGTCCATTCAAGAAGTCCAACTCAATAATAAAATTGATATATACCTTCTTTACGTTGAACTTTCTCACCAACTCCAATGCCGCTGCCATCGATCCACCAGTAGCCAACAAGTCATCATGCAAAAGCACCACATCATCTTCACACAAAGCGTCTGCGTGTATCTGAATGGTATCTACACCATACTCCTTGGCATAACTCACCTCGATAGTCTCAGCTGGCAATTTACCAGGTTTGCGCACAGGCACAAAACCCGCACCCAAATCCATCGCTACAGCGGGACCTAATATAAATCCCCTTGACTCAATTCCTACTACTTTGGTTATACCGTATGCACGATACAGGTTCACAATCTCATCTTTCATCCACTTCAAATACTCTGGATTACTCAATACAGTAGTAATGTCCTTGAAAATAATTCCCTCTACAGGAAAATCCTTTACATCGCGAATCGCCGCGAGCACTTCTTCGTGTTTCATATCTTATATTTGTTATTAATTATCCTATGAACTATTATTGCAAATGTTCCACGTGAAACATAATTCAAAATTCTTAATTCAAAATTATCTTTATCTTCCCATTAGCACCAACAACACACTCACGTCATTTGGGCTAACTCCAGGAATTCTGCTTGCCTCTCCAATCGTATTGGGCTGAATACGAATCAGTTTTTGTCTGGCTTCTGTGCTGAGTGATTGCACGCTATTGTAATCAAAATCCTTTGGCAAGCGGATATTGTCCAATCTTCTCAGTTTATCTGCCGCCAACTTCTCACGCTCAATATATCCCTTGTATTTGATATTGATTTCCGTACTCTCTACAATCTCCTCTTGTCTTGCGCCCAATGTATTTATCTTCTCTTTCAATTCAGGCAAAGCATCTGCCAATCCCATGATCGTTACATTCGGACGAGCGACTATATCAATCAATTTGCATGTCTGCTGCAAATCACCATAGCCCATCTGATTTAAATAGGCATTAATATCTTTAGCTTTTACGGAAGTAGTGCGCAGCATTTCTGTCAATGCTTGCTCACCCTCCTGTTTGCTCTTGAGTAGTGACAAGCGATAATCATCTGCCAATCCTAACTCATAACTGCGCTCTGTTAGTCGAGCATCGGCATTATCTTGGCGAAGCAAGATACGATATTCTGCTCTTGAAGTAAACATACGGTATGGCTCATCTACTCCCTTATTTACCAAATCATCAATCAGCACGCCGATATAACTCTCATCTCTTGCCAGGGTGAATGGTGCTCCACCTGTGATGTTTTGGTGTGCATTGATACCAGCAACCAATCCCTGACCTGCAGCTTCTTCATAACCAGTAGTGCCATTGATTTGGCCCGCAAAGAAGAGATTCTTCACCTTCTTTGTCTCCAATGTATGCAGCAATTGAGTAGGGTCAAAGAAGTCGTATTCTATCGCATATCCAGGACGATAGAGAACTACGTTCTCTAAACCCTTCACAGTCTTCAGTGCTTGCCACTGAATTTGCCAGGGTAGGGAAGAGGAGAAACCGTTGATATAATACTCGTTCGAATCCACACCCTCAGGCTCCAAGAACAATTGGTGCATGTCCTTATCCGCAAAAGTCACAATCTTTGTCTCAATACTTGGGCAGGATCTTGGACCTATACTCTGTATCTGTCCGTTATACAATGGCGAATCTGCCAATCCACTACGTAATACCTCATGTGTCTCTTGGTTGGTATAGGTAATCCAACAACTCATCTGCTTCAGTTGTCGTTGTACCGTATCCAAATACGAGAATTGGTGATTATCCTCATCGCCCAACTGCTCCGTCAATTGCGAGAAATCAATGCTTCTCTTATCCACACGCGCAGGAGTACCCGTCTTCATTCTGTCCGTAGCAAAACCCAATTGGCGTAATTGCTCAGTAATACCAAAACTACTTGGCTCGGATATACGACCACCTTCAATCTGCGTCTTACCAAAGTGCAATAGACCATTCAAGAATGTACCATTGGTCAAGATCACCGCCTTCGCTTGCATCTCTACACCCAACAATGTCTTCACTCCTCTCACTTCACCATCCTTCACTATCAACTCCATGACGGTATCTTGCCAAATATCCAAGTTTGGAGTAGTGGTCAGTATTTTCACCCACTCCTCAATAAAGCACTTTCTATCGCTTTGGCTACGAGGACTCCACATGGCAGGACCCTTGCTACGATTGAGCATACGGAACTGAATAGCACTTCTATCTGTCACAACACCCATTTGTCCGCCCATTGCATCTATCTCTCTGACTATCTGACCCTTAGCTATTCCACCAACCGCAGGATTACAACTCATCTGACCGATCTTGTTCATATCCATCGTGATGAGCAATGTCTTGCTACCCATACGAGCAGCAGCACTGGCTGCCTCACAGCCCGCATGTCCTGCACCTACTACAATAATGTCGTACTTAAATTCCATATAATCAATCACTTATCTACCAATTACTCTATTTCTGTGCTTCCATCTGCCTTGTCCGCTGAAACTGCTCTTTCCAATCGTTCGTTGTGGAGGCAAAAAAGCATCCTCCAAATGGGTGAGTTCCTTCACCTCGTAAGTATTAGGATCCATCGAAATACCGATAATATCAAATCGTGGCGCCAATTCTATCTGATGAATTTTGATATACGCATTCGCGGCTGCTGCCATCCTTCGTCGCTTCAATTCATCCACATACTCCTCAGGGCGTTTTCCTCCAAACGAAGTAGTGCGTGTCTTTACTTCTACAAAAGCAATCTCCTTCTTGCTCACAGCTATCACATCCATCTCCAGATGCCCAAACTTCCAGTTGGTATCCACCACCCGAAATCCCTTCTTGCGCATCGTTTCACAGGCAATCTCCTCGCCCTTCTGTCCTATGATATTATGCTCTGCCATTATCCTTGCATCTTATTCACACGTGCAGCATCTAATCTTAGCATAATCGCCAGCAGTATCGTGAATCCCCACAACGACGAACCACCATAACTGAAGAATGGCAATGGAATACCAATTACAGGCAGCAGTCCTAACACCATACCTATATTTATTGTCACGTGGAACAATAAGATACCCGCCACGCAATACGCATATATTATACTAAACTTATCTCGCTGTCTTTCAGCAATATAGATAATCCTTAGTATCAATGCTAAATACAGCAGCAATAATCCTGCCGAACCAATAAATCCCCATTCTTCACCCACCGTACAGAAGATAAAGTCGGTATCTTGCTCTGGTACGAACTTCAATTTGGTTTGTGTTCCTTGCAAGAATCCTTTACCTGTAGTTTGACCCGAACCTATCGCAATCAACGATTGATTCACATTATATCCGGCTCCATGAGGGTCATCTTTCATGCCCAACAATACCTCTATACGGATACGCTGGTGCGGCTGCAATATCTTGTGGAACGCAAAATCACACCCCTGGCAGAGTAGGGTAGAAACCATCACAAGTCCCACTATCCATCCCATACTGCTTTTGCGCTGCTTCACCGCTTGTAACAATAAATAAATAGCAACATACGCCAAGCTAACAATCGCTATATAATTAAAATTAACGGCAATCCATATATTTACCAGCAACCCTATTCCGTAGCATGCTACTACTCCCAATGCCATAATAATAGCTGAGCGCATGTCTTTTTCCTTACCGATCAACAATCCCAGTACAATCGTATGGATAAGTGTTGTGCTTAGCAATATTCCCAGATTGCCCGTTCCAAACGGTAATGCCATCTCGCCAAAACGAATCACCAAAATAAAGAGCAATATACTCACCACTCCCCAACTCAGTACATATCCCGTCATACCTTGGCGATAGAAAGCTAATAGAAAAGAGATAAATACCAATGCCGAACCCGTCTCACGCTGCGCTAACATAATAATCAACATAGGTATTCCCATCAGCAAGAAAGGTACGGTCAAATCGCGCAAATCGCGTACTTTATAGCCGTATCTACTCATGTATTTGGCTATAGCCATTGCCGTGAAACATTTGGCAAACTCTGCGGGTTGTAAACTAATCGGACCAATCGTCAGCCACGACAACGAGCCCTTGATATCTCGTGCAAAGATAGGTGTGATAATCAGCAGCAATAGCATTGCTCCATAGAAGATATATCCCAAGACATCGTAAGCCTTCTCCTCTATCATCAAGATGATTCCTCCCATCACAACGGCTGTCGCCAGCCAAACCAACTGCTTTCCTGCACGGTTGGAGAAATCCCAAATACTTGTTTGGTCAAACGAATAGCTCGAACCATAGATATTTAGCCAACCGAATAGCGCAATCACGAGGAACAATCCTATTGTCCACCAGTCGATACCCGATATGATACTTCTATTATTGCCCATCTGCTTTATCTATCAAATTCGCATTTACCATGCGGTCGTATAGCCAATTTCGCTTGATTTCGCCAGTCAAATACTGCTCCATCAGCAGTGTAGCTATTGGACATGCCCATGTAGAACCAAAACCTGCATTCTCTACTGCAACTGCTATTGCTATCTGTGGATTATCCTGTGGCGCGAAACCAATGAACAGCGCATGATCCTCTCCGTGAGGATTTTGTACGGTACCCGTCTTTCCGCAAATCTGCAATTCTGGCACGTTATACCACTTACCCGTACCTTCGGTCATCACACGCGCCATGCCGCGATGTACTACGTCAAAATGTTTCGCATCGATCGAAGTATGATGAATCCTCGATTTCATCGAGTCATTTCTATTTAGGTGAGGAGTAATATAGTATCCCTTGTTCGCTATAGCAGCTGTCTGATTGGCCAATTGAAGCGGTGTCACCAAGATCTCTCCTTGTCCAATCGAAAGCGAGCGAATGGTGATTGCTTTCCACCCCCTCTTTCCATACAATTTATCGTACAATGCAACTGACGGAACAGCTCCCTTCGCCTGTTCGCTAATATCGGTATCATCAAACTTCCTGCCTAGTCCAAAACTCATCACATGATCGCGCCATGTCTGATAATGCTCCTTGAACTTGGCATTATCATCGCTATACCCATCCTGCTGGAGCAAGTCGCGGTACATTGCCCAAAAATAGGGATTGCAACTCTGCTCAATACCTTCCTCCAAATCCACAGGACTTCCATGGTCGTGCGTACATTTGATAGGTGTAGATCCTTGTCCATTGCATGTATATTGCGTTCTGGTGGAGATCACTCCTTCTTGTAATCCCACCAAGGCTTGCAATATCTTAAACGTTGAACCAGGTGCATACTGCGCTTGGGTAGCTCTATTCATCAGCGGTTTGTGTGTGTCTCTCAATAGCGCCTGGTAGTTCTTCGAGCGCTCTTGACCAACCAATGTGCGAGGATCCCAATTGGGCGAACTCACGAGCGCCAATACTTCGCCCGTCTGAGGTTCGATGGCCACTACGCTACCCACTTTGCCCTGCATGAGCTTTTCTGCCAACAACTGCGTCTGGATGTCCAGACCTAAATGCAGATCATTTCCCGTCACAGCATCTCTATCCAGTTTTCCATCCTGATATGGTCCTTGAATACGACCGCGTGAGTCGCGCATCAATATCTTCACTCCTTTTTCTCCGCGAAGCTTTTTCTCATACGTTCGTTCGATTCCATCGCGACCTGAATAGTCTCCAGCGCTATAATAGGAGTCTCGCTCTAAATCGCGTTGATTGACTTCTCCCACACTTCCCAGTACATGCGAAGCAATCGGATACATATAATCGCGCAAAGTCCTACAACGAATATCTACACCAGCGTACTTATACAGCTCTTGTTGCAATGCCGCCACTTCCTCTTGACGCAGTTGATCCATAAAGACCTGTGGAGAAAAGCGTGAGAATCCTCGATTTTTTCGAGGATTTGTCAGAAATTGCATACGCTCTTCAAACTCAATGGGGGTAATTCTTAATTTCTCGCAAAAGCTTAGCGTATCGAAAGCACTGTTTTGCATCTCTCTGACGATCACAGTCACCTCGTAGATAGGCTGATTAGCCACCAGTAACTCGCCATTTCTGTCGTAGATAAGTCCGCGAGAAGGATAAATAGTTTGCCGCAGCTGCGCGTTGGTTTCGGCTTTTCCTTGGGTAGATTGATCAATGACCTGCAAGATAAATAATCGTACAATATACGTGAGCACCACCAATACTGCAATGCCCGCTATCACATATCGCCGATTATAATTAGGGTCATTAATCATCGCTTAAAGATATCATATCCCATGATAATCAAGACAGTCAGCACGCTGCTAAGCAACGTTTGTAGTAGTACTATCCACCAGTTGTGCCAGCTCCAAGACTCCAACGAGAACACCAACAGATGATGCACGACTGTCAGAATAACCAGAGACTTCACATATTCTATGCTTCCTATACTTGCGCTACAAACTTCGCCTTTCACGCGCTCTAGGTCTTGTATCAGATTTCCCAGCAAGATAGGACGCAAATAGCAGAATGCCACGCATGCCGCCATATTTACCCCAAGCGAACTATGCCATACGTCAAACACTACACCTACTATTGCACCAATCAACATCTCTGCCCATCGTGGAACTTGAACTGGAAGGTTCATCAAAAACAGCACATACACCATAGGTAATCCCCATCCTGCAATCTGCAGGTGGTCAAATAGTAGTACTTGCAGTAGCACTACTACCACTAATCGTACTATTTGTCTAATCCATTCCATGTGGTTGCTTGTTTTTGTTGCGCAATACCTGAACGTATTTTAGCGATTTGTAATCGGTACTCAGTTTTACGACCGTCTGATGGTAATTGTCTCCTTGTCCCAAACTTGTCTCATGCACTTTGCCTACCATTACTCCTTCGGGGAAAACACTTGTCAATCCACTTGTCACTACTGTATCTCCCTCATTCACAGAGATATGCCGAGCTATTTCGGTGAGATGTACGTACTGAGAATTACGTCCATTCCATGCTGTGCCGCCTATCTGTCCATTGGTTTTCAATCGGCTGCTGATACTAATCTTGGTATGAATAATCGGCACTACCAACGAGTATTTCTCGCCTACCGCGCTCACTATTCCGACTACGCCATCTGCGCCAATTACCCCCATATCTACTTCTATGCTATCACGTAAACCCTTATTGATAGTCAGATAGTTATGCTGTTTGTTGGTGGTTATTCCTACTACTTTTGCTGGCAGGTAATCCCAATCTAGATGGCTATACAAATAGCTCGAATCACGCTCTAATTGTTCTTCTGCCTGATTGCTCAGCCACATCAACTGCTCTTTCAGTTGGGCATTTTCTGCTGCCAATTTTTCGTTTTCAGCCCGCAAACCAAAATATCCCACTACCTGTGTCTTCATTCCCTCTACACCTGCTACCATGCTGTTGGCGCTTGACCACACCGCACTATGCTGATACTCGTTGTGAGTGCATATCAGTATAAACGCAACAACTTCCAATATCAAGAAGATTAGGAAGTTGCTATAACGCGTTAGAAACTGTAGCAGGTTTCTCATACAGTTGTCTATTGTAGATGAATATTATCGAATCAAGAAGCCAAAGTTAGCCACATTCTTCAGCGCCACCCCTGTACCACGAGCTACAGCGTGCAATGGATCTTCTGCCACGTGGAATGGAATGGTGATCTTGTCGGTCAATCGTTTGCTGAGTCCGTGCAGCTGTGCACCACCACCTGTCAAGTATATTCCTCGTCTGACAATATCCGCATACAACTCAGGTGGAGTAGCCTCCAGTGCCTGAAGAATAGCGTTTTCTATCTTTGCGATACTCTTCTCCAAGCAGTGTGCAATCTCTTGGTAGCTTACAGGTACTTGCATAGGCAAGGCAGTGACTTTGTTTGGACCAATCACCATGTAATCCTCAGGAGCATCTTCCAACTCAGGCAACGCACTACCCACTTTCATCTTGATTCGCTCCGCGGTTGGCTCATCAATACGCAAGTTGTGCATGCGACCCATATACTCCACAATGTCCGCATTCAAGTCGTCGCCTGCCACCTTGATGGACTTATTGGCCACGATTCCACCGAGCGAAATCACAGCGATCTCTGTGGTACCACCACCTATATCTACCACCATGCAGCCTTCTGGACTTTCTACGTCGATACCCATACCTATTGCAGCAGCCATTGGCTCGTAGATCATATATACGTCGCGTCCTCCAGCGTGCTCTGAACTATCGCGCACCGCACGAATTTCCACTTCAGTACTGCCCGAAGGGATACACACCACCATGCGGATGTTAGGAGTAAACAACTTGTTTTGCTTTGGAATCATCTTGATCATTCCGCGAATCATCATCTCGCAAGCATAGAAGTCAGCAATCACACCATCGCGGAGTGGGCGTACTGTGTTGATCAGTGTGCCACCTTTACCAATCATCTGTTGTGCTTTGCGACCTACTGCTACCATCTTTCGGTCAGCAGCGCTGATAGCCACTACTGATGGCTCGTCAACTACCACTTTGTCGTTGCAAATGATGATAGTATTCGCTGTGCCAAGGTCAATAGCAATCTCTTGTGTAAACGAAAAAAGTCCCATTTTTTCTTTTATATTAATAAGGTGTTATAATTTGCCTGCAAAGATACAACAAAAAACGCAAATATGCAAGCAAAACGAATATTATTTTTAAAATGACCGTGAAATCCTGATTCAGTTATCTACGGTATTACAAAAAAAGTGTGATGGTCTTTAGAACCATCACACTCGCGCTCCCTCAAGGACTTGAACCTTGGACCCCCTGATTAACAGTCAGATGCTCTAACCGACTGAGCTAAGGAAGCAGTATGTTTTGACCTCGAAAATTTATCTCAACATGACCGTTTGAAATGATTAGTTCCGAAATCGGGTGCAAAAGTACTGCTTTTTTTTGATATGAGCAAGTTTTTTCCAAAAAAAATTACTATCTTTGCAGAAAATTTTGATTTTTGGCTAAAAAAAGCCTATTTTTTGACAAAAAACAGCTAAAAAAATGAAAAAAGTATTAGGTTTAGGCAACGCACTCACCGATATCCTGCTTCAGGTGTCTGAGGGAGATTTGCGCGAAATCGGATTTCCCAAAGGCAGTATGAATCTTATCAATGCTGAACAATTCGAGCAGCTACAGCTGCGTTTTGCGTCTGTCCGTAAGCATATGGTGGCAGGAGGAAGTGCCTCTAACACGGTGGCAACCATTGCGCAACTTGGAGGTAAAGCAGCATTGATTGGTAAAATAGGAAACGATGAGGTCGGACATTTCTACCGCGAGGATTTGGTGAAGAACAATGTCCATCCCATGTTGCTCACTTCTTCGTTGATGTCTGGCTGTTGTATTGTGCTCATCACTCCTGATGGCGAGCGTACCTTCTGTACATATCTTGGTGCTGCGGCTGATCTACAGGCTGAAGATATTCGCAAGGAGGCATTTGTAGGCTATGACATTTGCCACGTAGAGGGGTATCTCGTTCAGGATCATAGTCTGATAGAGACAGCACTTCGTACTGCCAAGGAGCAAGGGTGTATGGTGTCATTGGACTTGGCGAGTTATAATGTAGTGAATGAGAATCACCAATTTCTCACAGACCTAATTCATAAATACGTGGATATTGTGTTTGCCAACGAGGATGAATCGTTTGCTTACACTCGTCTGAACCCTGAAGAAGCAGTGGCTAGTTTGGCAGAGCAATGTAAGATTGCCGTAGTGAAAGTAGGAAAACGCGGTTCATACGTTCGCCAAGGCGATCAACTATATCATATCGGTGCAATTACCTCGAATTGTCTTGACTCAACGGGTGCAGGTGACTTGTATGCGGGTGGCTTCTTACACGCGCTTTCTGATGGTTTTGATCTTCGTCGTTGTGGTGAAATCGGTACTATTGCCGCAGGACGTGTGGTGGAAATTGTGGGAACGAAGCTTCCAGAAGAGACCTGGGATGAAATTCGCCGTATTTGTGCGCTCTACAGGGGATTTATGCACAAACTAAAATGATAAGATTATAATTAAAACTAGAAAAGATATGAAATTTCTTTACATTGTTTATCAATTTTTGATTGGTTGGCCACTGATTGTGGTGGCTACGCTGTTTACTGCTATCTTTACCATTATTTGTTTTCCATGGAAGAATGGTAAAGCTCCTCGTACCATCCAAGTGCTATGGTCACGTAGTGTGCTTTGGCTCTTGCTTGTGCCAATCAAAGTCACTGGCACGGAGAATGTTAACCCCAATCAATCCTATGTGTTTGTGGCTAATCATCAGTCGTTTTTGGATGTATTTGCCATGTATGGTTGGCTCCCTAATAACTTCAAATGGTTGATGAAAAAAGAGATTCGTAAGGTACCTTTTGTAGGCACTGCGTGTGATGTAGCGGGTCATATTTTTGTGGATAGGAGCAACCCTCGTGCGGCTTTGCAAAGTGTAGAGTTGATAAAAAAAGAATTGGTAGATGGTATATCGACCGTTATTTTCCCAGAGGGGACGCGTACAAAGACTGGTGAAATGGGTCGTTTCAAGCAAGGTGCGTTTAAAATAGCAATGGATATGCAACTCCCAGTTGTTCCTGTTTCTTTGACGGGTTGTTTTGAAGCCATGCCAAGCAGACAATTGTATGCCAATTTGGGTTCGCGCGTAACATTGCATATTGGCAAACCGATTGATATTACCCAATTCACCGATATTAACGAGGCGATGACTGCCGTTCGCGAGAAAGTGCAGGAGGGGTTGGTTTAGTGTTTAGTGAACGCCCTAGAAGGCTACTGTTTAGTGATAAAAAAGCAGCACTCTGAAAAGAATGCTGCTTTTTTTTGATATTGTCTAGATAGGTGATGCTTGACTTATTTTTTCTTTGCGTCAATTTCGGTATCTACCAAGATGCGTCCGCAGAGCTCACAAACGATAATTTTTTTGCGTAGACGGATGTCCAACTGACGTTGTGCAGGGATTTTGCTGTGGCAACCTCCGCAGCTGTCGCGCTCGATCTTCACCACAGCTAAACCGTTGTGTGCATTTTTGCGGATACGGTGAAAAGCTGTGACGAGGCGCTCCTCGATATTTTTCTCCAATTCAGCTGCGCGAAGCATGAGTTTCTCGGTTTGCTCTTTGGTTTCAGAGAGGATAGACTCCAACTCATTGCGCTTTTGGTTGAGATCTACGGTGCGATCTTCGATATCCGAGATGGTTTTCGCTTTTTCAGCTTGTCGCTCCTCGAGTTCAGCAGTAAATTTGCTGATTTTACGTTGTGAAGCTTCGATGTCGAGTTCTTGATACTCGATTTCCTTGGTTAGGTTGTCGTATTCACGATTGTTGCGAACATTGTTTTGTTGCTCTTTGTATCGCGAGATAGAAGCATTGGCATTCTCAATTCGCACGCGGAAATCAGAGATTCCTGTTTCGCACTCTTTGATGTGGTTTTCGATGTTGGTGAGACGAGTTTTGAGACCCTCTACTTCATCGCTCATGTCTTTGACCTCTTGTGGCAACTCGCCAGCCAAGATACGCAACTCATCGATTTTTGTATCAACGGTTTGCAACTCATACAATGCGCGTAGTTTATCTTCTACGGTCATTACTTTTTCTTCTTCTTTCTTTGCCATAGTTGTATATGTTTTTATCGTTTTATTTCTATTTAATAAGCCATTTCACTGGTGTTTTGTCGTTTTTCGCCACATAGGTTGGAATATGGTTTTGGAGTAATTCCTGAAATATCTCGCGCGTGAAATGTTCGCTTGTCCAATGGTCCAGGTCGATCACTCCGATCTGTCCGTATGCCGCTTGCATCTCGTGGTACTTCATATCCGCAGTGATATATACCTCTGCTCCTTGTTGGATAGCCTCTCCTGCGAACTCCGCGCCTGCCCCGCCACAGATAGCAATGGTCTGTACTGGCTCCGTGCGAGCGTCCACATAGCGCAACGAACAAGCGAAGGTTCGTTGTACCTTTTGTACCAAATCATCCCATTTCATCGGATTAGGAAGTTTACCAATAACTCCCAATCCGACATTTTTATCCGTTGTACTCGGACATAGGATATGGTAGTCAGAGATACCTATCTTCTCAGCGATGCGTCCGCTCACGCCGTGCAGATAGGAGTCCATAGAAGTGTGTGATGAGTAGATGGCAATATTATTGCGTATTGCTTTCTCCACGCATCGTTCCTGCGGTGTGCTACCAGTGAGTTGCTTCAGTCCGCGGAAAAGTAGAGGGTGATGAGAAATAATTAAATCGCAATGCTTCTCAATAGCCTCATCAACGACAGACTCTGTAACATCCACCGTCAACAATGCCGCATGAACTTCTGCATTGCGATCACCCACCTGCAGTCCCGAATTATCCCAAGATTCTTGGTAACTCAAGGGAGCTACAGATTCTATGATATTAATGATATCCTGAAGGATCAACCTTTTTTGGAGCCGACGCCTGTACGTGCTGACGAAGCGGCAGCTTTTTGTGTTTTAACTTGTTGTTTAGGAGCAGGCTTCTTGACCTCTTGTTTCTTCTCCTCCACCACAGTTTCTGCGCCCTCTTCTTCTGCGGTGAAATCGGTCAAGCCTGCACCAATGAGAATATTGTACCATTGTACCAATTTGCGAATATCGCTTGGATATACACGGTCACGGTCATACTCTGGCAACACCTCTGCAAAGAATGCGTGCAACTCGTCGTTGCTTGCTTTCTTAGGGTCGATAGTGGCTGTTTTCAAGCCCTCTTTTTCGCCGAGTTTGGTCAGTACCTCGCTGAGTGCGATATCGTCACCCATGGTGTACATAGAAATCTCACCGAGTGAAACGATTTTATCGCGTGCATAGGTAGGCATACGCTTGCCATCAACGAGCGACTCAACAATGAGCATGTTGTTACCTTGATTAACCAATTTGTACAAACCAGGTTTGCCTGTGATAGATAGAATATTCTTCAACATATACGTATAATTTTCAAAATCGGCTGCAAAGTTACTACAAAAAATTGAAATGTGCAAATTTGTGTATAGAAAAAATGCAAATATAGCTCTGTGAGGTGGCTACAGGGTGTGACACCTGTGACAGCTGTGACGGCTGTTTCTTGCGTCTCGTCCACGTATATGTATGTACACGTGTGGACGAGGTTATAGATTTAGCTGTCACAGCTGTCACATACATGACAATCAGGTGTTTTTTGGGCTGCTTTTCGGTTGCTTGGAAAAGCGTATCATCAGCGCATCTACAGCGCATCTACAGCGGATTGGAGAGGCGGAGGTGGTTGAAAATGGAAGTATAGTTAGATGTTTTGGCGTGTACTTTTCCTGCATAAAACTTGCGTATGTGCTTTTTTTTGTGTACCTTTGCGGCGCAAATAAATACGAGAGTTATGAACAAGATTATATCCAAGCGTTTTTATTCGGAGAATGTAGCAGAATTTGTAGTAGAGGCTCCATTGATTGCTCGCAGTAGGAAGGCGGGTCACTTTGTGATGGTGCGTGTTGATAAGCATAGCGAGCGTATGCCGCTGACGATCTCCGCTGCCGATGTAGAAAAAGGAACCATCACTCTGGTTGTTCAGCGTATAGGTGTGTCTTCCAGTAAGTTATGTGCATTGGATGCGGGTGATGTGATTGCCGATTTGGTAGGTCCATTGGGTAAGGCGACCGCTATTCGCAACTACGGTACAGTGGTGTGTGCGTGTGGCGGTGTAGGAGCTGCTCCGATGTTGCCGATTGCTGAAGCGTTGAAGGCAGCAGGCAATCGTGTGATAACGGTTTTGGCTGCAAGAAACAAGGATTTGATTATCTTGCATGACCAGTTGGCTGCGGTATCGGACGAGGTGATAGTGATGACAGATGACGGTTCGATGGGTCAGAAAGGCCTTGTGACAGAGGGAGTTGAGCAAGTGATTAAACGCGAACAGGTGGACAAATGTGTGACTATAGGTCCAGCCGTGATGATGAAGTTTGTGGCATTGACCACGAAGAAATACAATATCCCTACCGAGGCCAGTTTGAATACGATTATGGTGGACGGCACGGGAATGTGTGGTGCATGCCGTGTGACGGTAGGGGGAAAGACGAAGTTTGTTTGTGTGGATGGGCCTGAGTTTGATGCACACGAGGTGGATTTTGATGGGATGTTGAAGCGTTTGGGTCGTTACAAAACAGAGGAGGTGGCAGCTTATGAGAGTTATGCGTCGGGTGATAAATGCCTGAGTAACAGCGAGATGACGGATGTAGATGCCGTAGATCATCTTTTGCGTCCTCGTCAAGGCGAAGGTGCATTGCGTGTGGCTCCTTTTGAGGGAAAAGCTAAGGATAGAGTGGCTATCCCACGTGTGAAGATGAATGAGTTGGCACCTGAGGTGCGTATTCAGTCGTTGTATGATGAGGTGAATCAGGGGCTGACTTTTGAGCAGGCGGTGACAGAGGCGCATCGTTGTTTGGACTGCAAGCATCCGACCTGTGTGGAAGGCTGTCCTGTGAATATCAATATCCCAGGATTTATTAAGCAATTGGAGATTGGAAATGTGGTAGGTGCTGCGGAGATAATAGCAGAAAGTAGCACATTACCAGCGGTTTGTGGTCGTGTGTGCCCTCAAGAGAAACAGTGTGAATCGAAGTGTATTCATCTGAAGATGGGGCATGAGTCGGTTGCTATAGGTTATCTGGAGCGTTTTGTGGCGGATAATGGTTATCGGTTAGGCGGTACTGCGGTTAGGCAATTAGGCGGTGAAGTGGGTAAGAAAGTAGCGGTTGTTGGTAGTGGTCCTGCGGGTTTGGCCTTTGCGGGTGACATGGCTAAATATGGCTACGATGTCACGGTGTTTGAGGCGCTGCATGAGATAGGTGGTGTGCTGAAATATGGTATACCAGAGTTCCGTTTGCCCAATCGTATTGTAGATAAAGAGATTGATGGTTTGCGTGCTTTGGGAGTGAAGTTTGAGACGGATGTTGTGGTTGGTAAAACATTGAGTATAAGTGACTTGCAGCGAGAAGGATATGAGGGTATATTTGTGGGTAGCGGTGCTGGTTTGCCTCGCTTTATGAATATCCCTGGTGAGAATTTGAATTGTATCATGTCGTGCAACGAGTATCTCACTCGTGTGAATCTGATGCATGCCGCTTCGAAGGAGTCGGATACTCCAATTTTTACAGCGAAGAACGTGATGGTAGTAGGTGGAGGTAACACCGCGATGGATGCAGTTCGCACAGCCAAGCGTATGGGAGCAGAACGAGCTATTGTGGTTTATCGTCGCAGCGAGGATGAGATGCCAGCTCGCCTGGAAGAGGTTCGTCATGCCAAAGATGAGGGAATAGAGTTTATGACCTTGCATAACCCCATTGAGTATCACGGTGATGAGAAGGGTAGGGTGAAAGAAGCTGTGTTGCAGGTGATGGAATTGGGTGAACCAGATGAGTCAGGTCGTCGTAGTCCAGTGGCAGTGGAGGGCAAGACAGTGACGATAGCTGTAGATGAAGTGATTGTGAGTGTGGGAGTTAGCCCTAATCCATTGATTCCATCTTCGGTGGAAGGGCTGGAGGTGTCGAACCGTGGTACTATCGTGGTGAATGACCAGATGCAATCTTCTATCCCTACTTTGTTTGCAGGAGGTGATATTGTGCGCGGCGGTGCAACGGTTATTCTGGCCATGGCAGATGGTCGCAAGGCTGCCAAGGAGATGAATGAGTATCTAACTAAAACAAAATGAGCGTTTTATGTATCACTACACGATAAAAAAGGACCTGGAGAAGGGGATTTATTTGGTCAATGAGCAGGGCGAGGAAGTGGCTGCGACGGATATTTTGGATAAATGCGGTGACAGACACGTGTTTGCGTTTGACGGGAAGATGGGGGCTGGTAAGACGACTTTCATCAAGTGTTTGTGCGAAGCGATGGGTACGGAAGATGTGGTGAATAGTCCGACGTTTGCGATAGTGAATGTGTACGAAGTCAACGCTAATCGCCACCCTGATGAGTTGAAAGTTGAAGGTTTAAAGTTTAAAGGCGAGATATACCACTTTGATTGTTACCGAATTAAAGATTTGAGAGAGGCGATGGATATGGGTACGGAAGAGTATTTGTACTCGGGTAATTACTGCTTTATTGAGTGGGCAGAGATGATTGAGCCATTGCTGCCAGAAGATACCGTATGGGTGAAGATTGAGGCGATGGAGAATGGGGAGAGAAGATTGAGCTTTGATGCGTAAATGGTTGTACATATTGCTGTTATCAATTGGTTGTCAGTCGGTTGTATTGGCAAGTGATTGGGGTGTGGAGCATGAGAATGTGCTGAGTGTGCGGTATGGGGGTATGTGGATGCAAGATCAGTATTTGAGTCCCCTACTCTATTCTGGACAACAGGTGGGATTGAGCAATGAATGGTGGCAAGAGTTTCGAAGCGATAGCACGAAGAAGTGGGAGCACGTGGGTAAGATGGACGTGGGATTTGGTTGGATGTACAACAGCATGTACACGAATCTGATTTATTCATTAGGGCTGCACGGCGGTTGGGGAGCATGCTACAATTGGCATTGGGCAGATTATGGATTGCGTATGAAATTGGGTCCTTATGTGGATGTGGATTTGATGGGAAAGATGCATGGCAGTAGTGTGAATAAACCCTATTCGATGGATTTGGCGGTGAATTTGTGCGCTATGGGCGGATTGGAATGGGCGTTTCGCGCGAAAAAGACCAGTTATAGACTGCGCTATTTGGTGCGGGCGAATGTGATAGGTATGGACTACCTACCCGACTATTGGCACTCGTATTACGAGATGGGCGAAGGTGTGTTGGGTGATTTTCGTTGTGCGGGCATGTGGAACCACAGGCATCTGCAACATGAACTGACCTTCGACATGCAACTGAAGCGGAGCACTTGGCGCGTGGGAATAGCGCATGAGTATCTGGAATATGGCGAGAAAGGTATGATGTTCTCGCGCGAGATGGTGAGTGCGGTTGTGGGATGTGTGTGGCAGTATAAAGTGAAAGGAGCGATGCGTAATTTTGAATTATGAATGAATCGTTTGAGTGTATGCGAGATAAGAATTTTGAATTAAGACATATTGCGATAGGATTGCTGGTTTTAATTGGCGGGGTTGGCTGTACGCATGAGTTTGATAATCACAAGAATACACCGTCGGAGAACTTTGAAGCCTTGTGGCAGATTATTGATGAGAAATACTGCTTGTTTGATGATAAGAAGGTGGATTGGGATTCGATCTATGCCCAGTATCAACCGCAGTTTGATACGATGAAGTTGGTGGCGTTTGAGGATAATTATCGGATGTTTGACTTGATGGAGGAGATGTTGAATACGTTGGAGGATGGGCATGTGAATCTATATTCGCCGTTTGATGTGTCGGTTTGTAGATCGTGGTATGAGGGATATCCTGAGAATTTTGATTCGGAGATCCTGACAAAATACTATTTGAAGGACTATCGCCGAGCAGGGGGATTGAACTACAATAGGATAGATGGCGATAGCATTGGGTATGTGTATTATGGTTCGTTCTCGGATGGATTTTCGTATCTGAATTGGCTGATGGTTATGAACTATTTTGCTGATTGTAAGGGAATAGTGTTGGATGTAAGAAATAATGGCGGCGGCAGCATGGAAAATGCCTATCGGTTGGCTGCGCCATTCTTCACGAGAGATACGGTGGTGGGTTATTGGCAGCATAAGTCGGGTAGGGGACATGAGGATTTTTCGGAGGTAGAGGAGATGAAGATGGAGGGAAGTAAAGGCAATTGGAGGCGGCCTGTGGTGGTGCTGTGCAATAGGCATAGTTATTCGGCGGCGAACTTCTTTGTGAGTATCATGCGCTATGCGGATAACTGCCTGGTACTGGGTGGAAAGAGTGGGGGAGGAGGCGGTATGCCGATGAGTTATGAGTTGCCTAACGGCTGGATGGTGCGCTTCTCGAGCGTGAAGATGTACGACAGAGATATGCAGAGTATAGAGGGTGGAGTGAGACCACATCTGCTTGTGAATCAGCACTCTAAGGATAAAGATGATTTGATAGAAGAGGCAGTGGATTTGATATATTCGGCGTACGAGAAGAAATAAATAAAAGCATGATAGAAGTAAAAAACATACATAAGTCTTTTGGCACGTTGGAGGTGCTGAAGGGGGTAGATCTGGCCGTGAAGAAGGGTGAGATTGTGAGTATTATAGGCAAGAGTGGAGCAGGTAAGACAACGCTACTACAGATAATTGGTACGCTGGATAAGCCTGACTTGGGTAGCGTGGTAATTGATGGGGTGGATGTATTTGCGTTGAAGGAGAAAGAGTTGGCGGATTTCCGCAATCGGCATATAGGATTTATCTTTCAGTTTCATCAGTTGTTGCCTGAGTTCAATGCGTTGGAGAATGTGATGATGCCTGCGATGATTGCTCGAATTAGCGAGAAAGAGGCGGAGCAACGTGCTGTGCAATTGTTGACGGAACTGGGTATGGCAGAGCGACTTACGCATAATCCGAATGAGTTGTCTGGTGGCGAGAAGCAACGTGTGGCAGCTGCGAGAGCGATGATGATGTCGCCCGATGTAATATTGGCAGATGAACCAAGTGGTAGTTTGGATGAGAGCAATAAAAAGGAATTGCATAAGTTGCTTTTGCAAATGCGTGAGCAGTATGGACAGACGATTATCATTGTGACGCACGATAAGGAGTTGGCAGAGATTAGCGATCGAGTGATAGAAATGAAAGATGGAATTTGCGCCAAGGGCGCTGTTTAGAGAGCGGCTTTGCATACAGTTGAAAGTTTAAAGTCAAGGTAATGAGAAAAAAGAATAACATACTTTGTATTGCTATGCTCGTGGGGTTGCTCTGCGGGTGTGGGAAAAAGTATCAATATATTCCTAAAGATATTGAGACGGTGGAAGTGGAGATTGTGCGGTTTGATAGCGCACAATTGGCAGTTCGGACGGATAGTGTGAAGCAGGATATAGAGAAGTTATATGCTGATTATGAGGAGTTTATGCCGATGTTTGTGGAGGGAATTTTGAGAATACCAACTGAGGATACCGCTTATCTATGCGAGATGTATGCGCAATTTTTGACCGATACGGTGATGGGCTTTGCGCAGACGAACGCATTGGCAAAAGAGAAATTTGCGAATGTGGATAGTTTGCAAGAAGCGTTGAATACGGGCTTTTCGCGCTTGCATTACCTTTATCCCGAGTGGGAGATACCGACGGTGTATTTGTTTGTGTCGGGCTTCAATTCTACAGTGATTTACTACGAAGATATGTTGGGCGTGGGTGTGGATATGTATTTGGGTGGTGATTATCCGTACTATAATAATGTGGTGTATGACTACCAGCGACCTACGATGCAAAAAGAATATGTAGTGCGCGATGTGATGAGTATGTATTTGGCATACAATATTGCATATAACAGTAAGTATAACAGACTGTTAGAGCATATGATTTTTCGCGGGAAGCAGATGTTTTTGCTCAAAGAGTTGTTGCCAGAAGAGCCTGCATGGGAGATTATTGGCTACTCGAAAGACCAATGGGATTGGTGTGAAACATACGAGCAGGCTATTTGGAATCGGATCATGGAGAAGCGGGATTTGTTTAAGACAGAATCTAGTGTGCGTGCTTCCTATTTGAACGAAGGACCATTTACAGCAGAGATTTCTCAGGAGTCACCAGGTAGATTGGGCGTATGGATTGGATGGCAGATTGTGGATAGTTATATGCGTAATAATGAGCAGGTTACTATTCAAGAATTGATGAGTGAAGGTGATGCACAAAAAATATTAGAACAGAGTTTTTATAAGCCATGAGACGAGAAGATTTTCCCATATTGAACGAAAAGGTACACGGACGAGCGTTGGTGTATTTGGATAATGCAGCTACGACACAGAAGCCACAGGTGGTGATAGATGCAATTGCAGAGGCATATGGAAAGTGGAATGCGAATGTCCATCGCGGGGTGCACCATTTGAGCCAAGTGGCAACGAAGAATCACGAGGAAGCACGCAAGAAAGTGGCGGAATTGCTTCATGCGCATTCGGAAGAGGAGATAATCTTCACGAAAGGTACAACGGATAGTATCAACATGTTGGCACGCAGTTTTGGCGATGCGGTGGTGAAAGCGGGCGACGAGATTATTGTTAGTCAATTGGAGCATCACTCGAATATCGTGCCATGGCAAATGCTGTGCGAGCGCAAAGGAGCTGTGCTGAAAGTTATACCGTTGAGAGAAGACTTATCGTTTGATATAGAGGCATTTAAGGGATTGTTAAGCGAGAAGACACGATTGGTGTCGGTGGCGCAGGTGAGCAATGTGTTGGGGATTGTAAATCCAGTAGAAGAGATTATTCGTTTGGCGCATGCGAGGGGTGTGGCTGTGTGCGTGGATGGTGCGCAGTCGGTGCCTCATTTGGCGGTAGATGTGCAGGAGATGGACTGCGATTTCTTGGTGATGAGTGCGCACAAGATGTATGGTCCGACAGGCTTGGGTGTGCTGTATGGCAAGAAAGAGTGGCTTGATAAACTGCCTCCAGCAGAGGGTGGGGGAGAGATGATTGAGCATGTAAGCTTTGAGAAAACGACCTACAATGTGCTGCCGTATAAGTTTGAGGCTGGAACTCCTAACTATGTGGGCAGTTATGCCTTTGGCGTGGCAATAGATTATGTGCAATCGGTTGGATTAGAGGCGATTGCAAAATATGAGCACGAACTGGCTGTGTATTTAGAAGAGGAACTGGCGTTGTTGCCAAACGTAAAGGTATACGCTGCGGGACAGGAGAAAGCAGGTGCGGTATCGTTTAATGTTTATCGTGAGGATGGCGCGCTGATTCATCCGTTTGATGTGGGTGTGTTGCTAGATCGTCAGGGAGTGGCGGTGCGAACAGGACACCATTGTGCCGAGCCTTTGATTGACTATTTGCAGGTGCCAGGTACGGTGCGTGCATCGGTGGCGATGTATAACACGAAAGAGGATATTGACATTTTCATTGCTGCTCTGAAAAAAGCGATTATGATGTTGGAGTGAGAGAATTAAGATTTTTGAATTAAGAATTATTAATTATGACGTTTCCACGCTTGATATTAATGGTGTTATTTAGTATTGAGTGTGGATTTCTTTTTGCTCAAGATCAGCTGACAATTATCTCTTACAATGTAGAGAATCTGTTTGATTGTCAGCATGATACGTTGAAAGATGACTATTCGTTTTTGCCTGATGGGATGCACCATTGGACCTATTATCGTTATCACACTAAGTTGGATCGTATTGCACAAGTTGTGGTAAATATATCCGGTTGGGAAAGCGCAGCTCTGGTGGGATTATGCGAGGTGGAGAATGCTCAATGCTTGAGTGATTTATGCTATCGTTTGAAGCGTTTTCATTACAAATATGTGCATTACGAGAGTGATGATGAACGCGGTGTGGATGTGGCGTTGTTGTATGACAGTACCAAAGTTAAGGTGCTGAAAAACAAGCCATTAAAGGTGAATTTGAACGGGGATAAAACGCGCGATGTGTTGTATGCTTGTTGCTTGATAAATAAGCGAGATACTATTCACTCTATGGTATGTCATCTGCCTTCACAGTTGGGTGGTGGTGCAACTACCCACTGGAAACGCCAAGCGGCTAAACAAGTCATTCAACAACAGATAGATAGCATCTATAGTGTACAGCCAGAAGCTACCATCGTGGTTATGGGCGACATGAATAGCGAAGCCAAAGATGATTTGCAGGGTATGAATAATCTAATGATTGGTTTAGCGAAAGAAGGGAAGGGTACGCACAAGTATCATGGTATTTGGTCGTGTTTGGATCAATTTTATTTGTCTTCTAGGCTTCTTGAGAAAGCAGATGTTCGCATTTTTTCGCCCGAATGGTTGCTGGAAGAAGATTCGAAATACCTTGATCATCAGCCTAAACGAACGTATGTTGGCTATCGATATCATGATGGCTATTCCGATCATTTGCCCATAGTGCTTCGTGTAGAGTGGTAGCTGAATTGATAGATGTATCTATCATTTTTCAAAAATATCCATGCTAAACTTGCGGATGTGCAAAAAAAGTAGTACCTTTGTCGCCGAAAGGCGACGGCACAACGAAAGAGTAGTCTGTTCAGCCCTTAAAACCGTTAAAACTTTTAAAACATTTTAAACAATAAATCATTTATTACAACTATGGTAAGTTACAAAGAACTTGGCTTGGTGAACACCAAAGAGATGTTTGCTAAAGCAATCAAAGGCGGATACGCTATCCCAGCCTTCAACTTCAACAACATGGAGCAACTCCAAGCTATCATCAAAGCAGCTGCTGAGACCAAGAGCCCAGTTATCCTCCAAGTATCTAAAGGTGCGCGTAACTACGCTAACCAAACCCTCCTCCAATACATGGCACAAGGTGCTGTAGAGTATGCTAAAGAGTTGGGATGGGAGAAGCCACAAATCTGCTTGCACCTCGACCACGGAGATAGCTTCGAGACTTGCAAATCTTGCGTTGACTTCGGTTTCTCAAGCGTTATGATCGACGGTAGCCACCTCCCATACGAGGAGAATATCGCTCTTACTAAGAAGGTAGTTGAGTACGCTCACGCACACGACGTAACCGTTGAGGCAGAGCTCGGCGTGTTGGCAGGTGTTGAAGATGAGGTATCTGCTGCTGAGAGCCACTATACCAAACCAGAAGAGGTAGTAGATTTCGCTACTCGTACAGGTTGCGACTCACTCGCTATCTCTATCGGTACTAGCCACGGTGCTTACAAGTTCACCCGTGAGCAATGTACAGTAGATCCACAAACTGGTAAGCTCGTTCCTCCTCCATTGGCATTCGATATTCTCGACGCTATCATGGAGCAACTCCCAGGTTTCCCAATCGTACTCCACGGTTCTTCTTCAGTTCCACAAGAGTATGTTGATATCATCAACCAATACGGTGGTAAATTGCCAGACGCAGTAGGTATTCCAGAGGAGCAACTCCGCAAGGCATCTGAGAGCGCAGTTTGCAAGATCAACATCGACTCTGACAGCCGTTTGGCATTCACCGCAGCTGTTCGCAAAGTGTTCGCTACCAACCCAGGTGAGTTCGACCCACGTAAATACTGCGGCCCAGCTCGTGACCTCATGACCGAGCTCTACAAGCACAAAATCGTTAACGTATTGGGTTCAAACGGTAAAGCAGAGTAATCATGGCTCTTCCATTTATGACAGCCGCTGAGGCTGCTCAATTAGTTCCTCACGGAGCAATATGCGGCATGGGTGGTTTCACCCCTGCCGGCGCTCCTAAGGATGTTCCTTCTGCTATCGCAGCAATGGCTGAAGCACTCCACGCTGAGGGCAAACCTTATAAGATTGGTATGTACACTGGTGCCTCTACTGGCGTCAGCTGCGCCGGTGCACTCGCTCGCGCTCACGCACTCGAGTTCCGCACCCCATACCAAGGCAACAAAGACCTCCGCACCGAGCTTAACGCTCAAGGTGCACACTACTACGATATGCACCTCTCTGAGCTCGCGCAAGACCTCCGCTACGGCTTTATGCCAAAGCCAGACTTCGCCATCGTAGAGGCTTGCGAGGTAGTAGAGAAAGGTGACCAAGTAGAGATCGTTCTCACCGCAGGTGTAGGTAACGTACCTACTTTCTGCCGCTTGGCTGACAAGGTAATCGTAGAGCTCAACGAGGCTATGCCTGCTGCTATGCGTGGTATGCACGATATCTACGAGCCAGCTGACCCACCTGTACGCCGTGAGATCCCTGTATATAGCGTTTCTGACCGCATCGGTGCAGACTGCGTGACTATCCCTGCAGAGAAATTGGTGGCTGTGGTTAAGACCAACCGTCCTAACGAGGTAGGTGGTTTTACTCCACTAGATGAGACGACTGCTAAGATTGGTGCGAACGTAGCTGCTTTCCTCGAGAACGAGATGAAAGAGGGTCGTATCCCTGCATCTTTCTTGCCAATCCAATCAGGTGTAGGTAACATCGCTAACGCGGTGCTTTACGCTTTGGGTGACAACAAGAACATCCCTGCTTTTGAGATGTACACCGAGGTAATCCAAGACTCTGTAGTGGAATTGATGAACGCAGGTCGCGTGAAGTTCGCTTCTGGTTGCTCATTGACTATTGGTTCTGACAAGCTCCAAGAGATCCTTGACAACCTCGATTTCTTCCGTGATAAACTCGTTCTCCGTCCACAAGAGATCTCTAACAACCCTGAGGTGGCTCGTCGTTTGGGTCTTATCACCATCAACACAGCTCTCGAGGCAGATATCTTCGGTAACATCAACTCTACCCACGTTTGCGGTACCAAGATGATGAACGGTATCGGTGGTTCAGGCGACTTTACTCGCAACGCATACATCAGCATCTATACTACTCCATCTACCGCTAAGGGTGGTGCTATCTCAGCTTTTGCGCCAATGGTTAGCCACCACGCTCACACCGAGCACTCTGTGAAGCTCATCATCACCGAGCATGTTATTGCTGACTTGCGTGGTAAGAGCCCTATCCAACGTGCGCATGAGATCATCAACAACTGTGTGGATCCACAATACCGCCCATTGTTGAACGAGTACTTGGAGATGTCTAAGACTGCTCACACCCCTCACACCTTGAGCTGCGCATTGGCTATGCACGAGGAGTTCCTCAAGTCTGGCGATATGCGTAACACCAAGTGGGAGAATTACAAGCGCTAATAGTTACATAGGTTTACAGTTGTCATTCCGCTGTAGATGCGCTGATGATACGCTGTAGATACGACCTAAATAAACACCAAAAAAGACTGCTTCGGCAGTCTTTTTTGTATGACAAATTCATATCAATAGGTTATATCAAATAAGTTAAATAGTTCGCAGTCGTTATCACATCATTTTTTCTTTATTTTCCAAATTTATGGCAATATTTTTGGATTGTATTCCAAATTTATGGCAATATTTTCGGATTGTATCTATTATAAACGCTAAATCCGCGTGGATTTAGCGTTTGGTTGAAAGAGTTTCAGGCCCTTTGGGCTGTTTCACGCCAGGGTGAGAAGATATTATATATTTTAAACTCACAATATAAAGTTAATCCTCTGGATCATATACAGGACGAATGCCCATACCTAACTCGCGAAAATACTCACTACACGAGAAAGCTGTTACGCCATCAGAATAATTTGCAAACCAGATACAATAAGCTTCATAATCAAACCAATAGCCAATTTCAGTTGTCCAATAATATCCTGCAGTTTTAGCTCCCTCTATATCATCGTCGTCTTTCTGACCATTTGCTGGCAGAAAAATACTATTACCATTAGGACCTGTTATCAGAAGACCAGCGACACCATTGATTTTTTTTCGTACTGATAGGCACCCACTCCATAGTTCATCTGCTTCTTTTTGAGTTGGCATTCGCCATCCCTCACCCCAGTTCGCTGTAGCCGCATCATAGCGCCTCGTTAGTTCATCTGGTGACTGTTGGAAGGTGTAAGTTTCATAAGAGAATTTCTTTTTAGTTTCAGTTTCTCCCCAAGCAAAATAATCACCATATTCTGTTGGAGCGTCAGCACCTACATTGCATGTGGCCCATTTTACACCTAGTCCCAAATCCACATAGTCATGTCCATTGTGCGTTCCTGATGTTGAAAGTTGCACGGGTTGTTCGCAACTTGCCATGAGTAAAATCATGCATACAAAAATTGATAATTTATATTTCATAACCTATAATGTTCTATAAAAGTGATGTAATGCTGTCTTATTCACATACTGGACGAATAGATCTTCCAACGTAACGACTATCAAGACTTCGCTCAATTACTTCCGAATAAAATCCTAAACCATATGCGTCCTGAGGAAAAACAGGACCAAGTGTACTGGACCAGTACTCCCCACGTTTTCCTGCTTGAATGTATCCATCCTCCCAATAAGACCCTGCAGCTGGAAGGAAAATGCTATTGCCATTCGCAGCAGTCACGTTATATCCCTTCACTCCATTTATTGTTGTCCAAATCCATGTACACTCAGAGCGGAGTTCTTGCCATTCTGCAGTAGTAGGCATACGCCAATCGTCTCCCCAATTAACCGTAGCCGCATCGTCAACGTCCTCAAGTTCAGTTCTGTTATCAACTACGCCATAGTCACCATATTCGTTTTTTATACAGTATTTTGTCATAGTTGTGACAGTACCATTGCACCACTTATAAGTCATCCAATGATACAGTTTTTTGGTAGAGGTCTCACCCCAAGCAAAATGAGCACCATATTCTTCAGGGCGCGTAGCTCCCACATTCATAGTTGCCCATTTTACACTAAGCCCTAAATCTATGCTTTCGACACCTTCTGGTAGGCCAAGAGGTAAATCTATGTTTGCTTTTTGTTCGCAACTTGCAAAAACTATAATGATAGCTGCAAGAAATAGTTGTATTTTTTTCATCTTATCCGTTTTTATCTAGTTTGTTAAAAATTTAGAGCTAATCCAATACCGTTTTGGCTTGCGTTCAATGACACGGTTACAGGAGGATTTTGTGACTGTCCACATTGAGTATTAAAAACATTTACACTCTTTTTCACATTATTGGCTCCTACAATCCATAGAGGAACACCTACTCCTGCACACACCAAACTCGGAATTCCTATAGCTAAAGCATAAGCATCTAACCAAGGTTCATATGAGGATACGAACGCTAATTCTACAATACACAAACCGACTAACAAACCCAAACTTGCACCCACGCATCCTGCACCAATCTTTACTTCTGTTGCTCCTTTGTCATATAATTGAGCAGCAGCAGGACAGGTGCGTTTTACAAAGGCACCATAAGTATTTTCGTCCATATGCACATTGCCATAACCATATCCATTTGCTGTTTTGACAATGGATTGTCCTGGGATAAATTGAATGTTATTCGCATTCATTGCACCTAATGCTGCACCATAATCAGCATTTCCCCAAATATCGTAAGTAGGTTGTGTGTTGTAATATTGTACAGCTTGAGCATTTTGTGGTGTAGCAGGTTGGGCTGCTTCCTTAAAGGTTTGTACTTCACCATTTTGATACATGATAGATGCAATTTTAGATGTTGCTATCACAAAGGTAGGACCATTGGGATTATCCACTTTCTTGTACTTGACTTCTGTTTCAGATACCTCAGTAACAATGGCATTAATCTTTTCTGCATCATGTGTGATAATCACATCCTTCGCAAACATACTACACACAAATGTTGTGCATAAAAAGAAGATAAAAGTTAATCTTTTCATATTCGTGTTTTTTTGTGGGGCATCGATTCCAAACGACCCATTAATATAAAAAGAAAGCGTGGAACCTTATCTTTGCTTATTTCCAATTCCGAGGTTCTGGTACACCCTTTCACAAAAATAAACAACCTAACGCCCACGCCGAATATGGATAGCCACCAAACAGAGCTTCCCGAAGGATGCTCTGCGGGTGGGATATACATATCCCAAAGGGCGTTTATTGCCTTCTTGTCTTGGGTGAATGAAATTTACCAGATTTCGGAATTCCAAAACAAGCGCTAATAAACGCTTTTTATTATGTCTTTGAAAGATTCTTGTTAGGGTGAAAGGCAGACATACCCGCCCACATTCCCCAGCGTGAATCATTTCGACTGCAAAGGTAGTGAAATATTTTGAATTGAGCAAGAGTAGTGCAAATAAAAATGCCATTTATGCGACTTTTGCATAAATGACGGGGGACTTATAACGACGAGCATCGGGGTCTATTAGTTAATCTTCTTGCTCGTAATAGTACGAGTAGTCAATTCCTTTCATAAAGATTTCGCGGTCGTTGATTTGGTCAGTCATCGCGCCACGGAGCAATTCGCGAATGGCTGAGCTATCGGTTGTGCTCAGGCGCATGGCTTGCAGATAAGCCTTCTTGTCAATCTGACTCCAATCCACACATTGTTTGATAGATGACTTAAAAATCAAATCCAACCACAAACGAGTGCTTCTGCCATTACCCTCCATAAACGGGTGGGCGATATTCATCTCTACATACTTGTCCACAATCTCATCGAAAGTGCTTTGAGGCATCTGCTCAATCTGTTCCAGGTTATAGCGCAAGTACTCCGCACGGCAAAAGAGTGTGCCATCTTTCCAAATGGTCTTAGTGCGTATTTGCCCAGCGAAATCATATAATCCGCCAAAGAGATAAGCGTGTATCTGTTGCAGCGATTGGATAGTACCTGCTTGCATGTCATCTAAGATACCGCTCTCGAACAATGTATATGCCTTCTTGCGGCTCTGTCCGTCGATGGAGTTGTCGGAGAAAGTGAACCAGTCAAGAAAAGCGGTAGCACGCGTATTAGGGAAGTTCTTTGCGACAATCTCTACCCCCTCGAAATCCAGCACATCCGACTTGCGCATCTTGCCATCGGGGGCTTGGAATTTGAAGTCGTGAGTGTCACTCACGGGTTGAATGCCCAGAGATGCCAGCTTCTTTTTCAACCAACGCCAATAGTTACCAGCTTTCACATAGTCCTGCTCATCGTTGATAGCTGCAATAATATCTGTAGCGGAGAAATACCACTTGTTTTCTTCCTCGCTCCAGATCGCGCGTACCTTATGATCGTTGTAGAATCGTATGGACTTCTTGTTAATCATGTGTGACAGTTACTATATCTCGTTGATTGACCTTTGCGGTGCAAAGGTAGTGAAATATTTTGAATTGAGCAAGAAAAATCGCTTTTTGGGCGTTTTTTTGTTTTGAGGATTGGCAACTATTTCAGGAACGCAGTCAACTTTTTTAGGAATGTAGTCAACTTTTTTAGGCGGCAATCTTAACAAAAAGCACTTTTGGGTCACGGGGAGTTGAGTCGGAGTTCCTTCGGAGTTCTCTCGGTCGTCGGTCGGTAAAATCAGGCAAGGTATAAGAGAGGAAAAAGAGAGGACAATCTTAATAAAAAGCACTTTTTTTCGGCTCCCCTCCTTTTCTAAATCACTCTCAGGAATCATACAAAAATACCCGTATTTAGCAAAATATTCGATTTTATTTGCATATATCCAAACTTTTTCGTAATTTTGCACCCGATTATGGAGTATTGTGGCTGATTGCAGCCAAACGGAAATATTAATTACTAACTATTAATTATTTAACTAAACATGATTTACAGCAAAGAGGTACAGGAAATGTGCCAAGTAGCTAAAGGACCTAACCATGGTCCAGCTCCAATCCCTGAAGAGGGTAAGTGGGTGAAAGCTAAAGAGATCGCTGACATCTCTGGTATGACTCACGGTATCGGTTGGTGTGCTCCACAACAAGGTGCATGCAAACTCAGTTTGAATGTTAAGAACGGTATCATCGAGGAGGCTCTCATCGAGACTATCGGTTGCTCAGGTATGACTCACTCTGCTGCTATGGCAAGCGAGATCCTTGTAGGCAAGACTATCCTTGAGGCACTCAACACCGACCTCGTGTGCGACGCTATCAACACCGCTATGCGCGAGCTCTTCCTCCAAATCGTTTACGGACGTACCCAATCAGCTTTCTCTGAGGGCGGTTTGCCAATCGGCGCTGGTCTTGAGGACTTGGGTAAGGGTCTCGTTAGCCAAACTGGTACATTGTTCGCTACCAAGGCGAAAGGTTCACGCTACCTCCAATTGACCGAGGGTTATATCACCAAGCAATACTTGGATGCTGACAACGAGACTTGCGGCTATGAGTTCGTTCATATGGGCAAATTCATGGATGCTATCAAGAAGGGTGTTCCAGCAGAGGAGGCTTTGAAGAAGGTTACCGGTACTTATGGCCGTACAACCGAGGAGCAAGGCGCAGTTAAATTTATTGATCCACGTCATGAATAATAAGAAAGGAGTAAAACTATGATCCGTCCAGTTCAATTCGAATCACAAGATCGCCGCGAGAAACAAGTACTCGCTGCGCTTAACGCACAT
>JAZOVR010000009.1:0-3994 GCA_045658785.1 Paludibacteraceae bacterium
TTGACGAAGATAACATATACACGAATACTCGTGGAGGGCAATTCATAACAATTGAAGATGATATTTGTTATGATTCTGATAAGAACGGAGATCCAGTAGGCAATGGCAGTTTGTATTATGAAAGATATACAAACAGTGTATACACATACAAAGGTAAGTGTTATTTTGGGGAAGATGCACAGTATAAGTTTTCGAGTGATATGTCCTTAATGAACATTGTGGTGTCGGATGGACGAATATATGTCTATAGGCGCACAACACCTCCTGAGGGAGTATATACATGTTCGTTAATAAAACAACAAAAAAGTAATTCTTCTAACAGTAGCGGTAGCGGTGGGTATAATCCAGCCCCTGTTTATACAGCACCTATTTACCCTAGTGCACAGAATTCCTCATCAACAACTCAAGAATCTTCAACATATAGTTCCCCTCAAAAGAAATGGAGAACAGTTACTTATCAAGAAGACTGTCACATGTGTCATGGTCTTGGAAAATGTTGGACATGCAGTGGAAAAGGATGGGAATATAATAAATTAGGAGTTGATGGTGTACATGATTGCCCGAACTGCTCAAATGGAGAATGTTCTCATTGTCATGGTATGGGCAAAGTAACAAAAACGAAACAAGTTTTTGAATAAAAACACTCCCCTGCAAATCAAATGACTTGTAGGGGAGTATTTACCATAATATCTTTACACTTCGAAAGGTGTTTGGACAAGATAGCTCGGATTATTTGGACATATATTTTGGTTTAAGTTAATTTATACTATTATCTCCACGAGTATAATCTTTGATTCGTACTAACTTAATAAGGATTCCCTTTCTGTTGGTGTAAGTTGAAAAGTTCGTATTCAAACACTCTTTCGGCAAGGGTTCGGTATCCCTCCGTGAGGAAAAATTTGTGACAGCTGTGACAGCTGTGACAGCAAAATCTATAACCTCGTCCATGCGTGTACGTACATATACATGGACGAGACATAAGAAACAGCCGTCACAGCTGTGACAGCTGTCACAGAAAAAGGTGCGTTCCTAAATAAGGTTAAGTAACTTTTTTTGCACAATTTTACACAATCACTTGCATATATAATTTTTTTTCTGTACCTTTGCCGTCGGTTTTTGTTCGCAAAAGCCGATTTGACCATAAAAAACATATTAACTTATATCTAATAAACACAATTATGGCTAAGGTTTATCAAGCTAACGAAATTAAAAACATTGCCCTCATGGGTGGCAGTGGCTCGGGTAAGACTACCCTCATGGAATCCATGCTCTTTGAGTGCGGGGTCATCAAGCGTCGTGGCACAGTGGAAACACAATCTACCGTCTGCGACTATTTCCCAGTAGAAAAAGAATACGGCTATTCAGTCTTTTCTTCAGTTTGTAACATCGAGTTCAACAACAAAAAACTCAATATCATCGACTGCCCAGGTTCAGACGACTTCTGTGGTGGTGCCATCACCGCACTTCACGTGTCTGACACCGCTATCATCACCCTCACCGCAAACGGCGGCGTAGAGGTAGGCACACAAAACAATTTCCGTCGCGCGGAGAAAGCGAAGAAACCTATCGCTTTCGTTATCAACAAGTGCGACCACGAGAACGCTGACTTCGAGCGTACCTTCAACGAACTCAAAGAGGTGTTTGGCAACAAATGTACCCTCTTCCAATATCCTATCAATGCAGGCAAGGACTTCAACGCTGCCATCGACGTACTCCAAGGCAAAATGCTCGTTTGGAAAGCAGAAGGTGGTGCGCCTGAAGCTAAAGATATCCCAGAGAGCGAGAAAGCTACTGTAGAAGAGATTCGCGCTCAACTCCTCGAGTGGGCTGCTGAGTCCGACGAGACCATCATGGACAAATACTTCGAGCAAGGCACCCTTTCTGACGAAGAACTCATGCGCGGTCTGCAAACCGTATTTGCAGAGGGTAGCATGTACCCAGTGATCTGCACCAGCGGTCTCAAAGACATGGGTATCCGCCGCCTCATGGGCTTCCTTGGCGAGATGACTCCTTCTGTCGCAGACGCTCCAAAACCATTGACAGTCAACGCAGAAGAGGTAGCTCCTGTAGCTACTGCTCCTACCTCTGTATTCATCTTCAAGACATCGGTTGAGCCACATATCGGTGAGGTGAACTACTTCAAGGTGATGCAAGGTACCCTCAAGCCAGGTGATGATGTACTCAACGTAGACCGCGGCACCAAAGAGCGCATATCTCAACTCTATTCTGTAGCAGGTAATATCCGTACTGCTGTAGAGGAAGTTTCTGCTGGTGACATTGCTGCTACTGTGAAACTCAAAGACACACGTACTGGCAATACCCTCAATGCGAAAGACTGCGAGAACCAATATCCTGCTATCTCTTATCCAGATCCTAAATACCGCCGTGCTATCAAGCCTGTTAACGAGGCTGACTCTGAGAAGCTTTCTGCTCTCCTCACCCGTATGCACGAAGAGGATGCTACTTGGGTAGTAGAGCAATCCAAGGAGTTGAAACAAGTCATCGTTTCTGGTCAAGGTGAGTTCCACCTCCGTACCCTCAAATGGCGTCTGGAGAACAACGATAAGATGATGGTTCAATACGAGGAGCCAAAGATTCCTTATCGCGAGACCATCACCAAGTCTGCTCGCGCTGACTATCGTCATAAGAAACAATCTGGTGGCTCTGGTCAATTCGGTGAGGTACACCTCATTGTGGAGCCATACGTAGAGGGCGAACCAGTGAAAGAGGTTTACAAGTTCGGTAACCAAGAGTATCGTATCAACGTGAAGGATACCCAAGAGATTCCACTCGATTGGGGTGGCAAACTCGTGCTCATCAACTCTATCGTGGGTGGTGCTATCGATGCACGTTTTATCCCTGCTATCCTCAAGGGCTTGATGGATCGTATCGAGCAAGGTCCTTTGACTGGTTCATACGCTCGCGACGTACGCGCTATCATCTACGATGGTAAGATGCACCCAGTAGATTCCAACGAAATCTCATTCCGTCTGGCAGGACGTAACGCTTTCGCTGAAGCGTTTAAGAACGCTAATCCAAAACTCTTGGAGCCAGTTTATGAGGTAGAGGTATTTGTACCAAGCGAGATCATGGGTGATGTGATGTCTGACATCAACGGTCGCCGTGGTATGGTGCTCGGTATGGAGACAGAGAAGAACTTCACCACTCTCAAAGCTCTTGTTCCTTTGAAGGAGATGAGTTCTTACTCTACAACCTTGTCAAGTCTCACTGGTGGTCGTGCTACTTTCACGATGAAGTTCAAGAGCTACGAACTCGTTCCAGGCGACGTACAAGACAAACTCATCAAGGAGTACGAAGCAACTCAAAAAGACGAGGATTAATTCACAATATCTAGTTCGTCTAGTTTGTCTAGTCCAACTAACAAATACCAACGAGGCTGCCACACGGCAGCCTCGTTTTACCTCTAAACACTAAACAAGACACAATGTGCCCTTAACAAAAATCTCAACCTACCGAACAAAACATCCTCAACTTACCGAATAAAATCGCCACAAATTACCGAATTGCAAAAATAAATTTGCGTATATCAAAAAGTATCTTTTGATTGATAAATCTCTCGCTCAGTTCCGAAGAACCGAGCGAGAGAAAGAGATTTACGGCATTTTACCAGTTAGATTGACGTTCCTATGCAAGGCATTACCAAGTTGCAACTAAACATATATATTACGTGTAATATCGCAATAGCTTTGGCATCTTCTTCTTTGCAACAATACATACTGATAGACATACTACAAACTAATAGGCAACTTAATAGAAACACGATAAAACCAGTACATGGCATTAGTATAACACCTATAATATAAATCATTGGAAACGCGAATCCAAACATACAAAATAAATCTAATTGATGTTTCTTCATTATTTTATAGACTAGTCCGCCTATACACGCAGCTGCAATACCCAACAAAGAAAAATAACAAAAGCTATTTTCCATAAGTCCAGCAAACACAGAATGCAATAATACCCAAAAAAA
>JAZOVR010000010.1:0-8889 GCA_045658785.1 Paludibacteraceae bacterium
TACCGCATTATCAATGTGGATAAACTGACTTACGCAGGCAACTTGGCAAACCTCAAAGACATCGAGGATAAACCTAACTATCGCTTTGTGAAGGCTGACATATGCGACTTCGACACAATGTACGCATTGATGCAAGAAGAACAAGTGACAGGTATCATTCACCTTGCAGCCGAAAGCCATGTGGATCGCTCTATCAAAGATCCATTTACCTTTGCCCGCACCAATGTGATGGGTACACTATCACTTCTGCAAGCAGCTAAACTCTATTGGGAGGCACAACCTGAGAAGTACGAGGGCAAACGCTTCTACCATATCTCAACGGACGAGGTATATGGAGCATTGGAGATGACCCATCCAGAGGGTATTGCCCCCCCATTCTCCACCCAAGCTTCTTCTGAGCATCACGAGGCATATGGCGAGGATTTCTTTGTAGAGACCACCAAGTACAATCCTCATAGTCCCTACTCTGCTTCTAAGGCTAGTAGCGACCACTTTGTTCGTGCGTTCCACGACACCTATGGCATGCCTACGATCGTAACTAACTGCTCGAACAACTATGGTCCTTATCAATTCCCAGAGAAGCTTATTCCGCTGTTTATCAATAATATCCGCCACCGCAAACCATTGCCTGTATATGGTAAAGGCGAGAATGTGCGCGACTGGCTCTATGTAGAGGATCATGCACGTGCGATCGACCTCATCTTCCATCAAGGCACAGTGGCTGAGACTTATAACATCGGCGGTTTCAACGAATGGAAAAATATTGATATCATCAAGGTGGTAATCAATACGGTAGATCGTTTGTTAGGCCGTGCAGAGGGCGAAGATATGAACCTCATTACCTATGTCACCGACCGTGCAGGACACGATATGCGCTATGCGATTGACTCGCGCAAGCTGCAAGCCGAACTGGGCTGGGAACCATCATTGCAGTTTGAAGAGGGCATTGAGAAGACCGTTCGTTGGTATCTTGACAACCAAGAGTGGATGGACAATATCACTTCGGGCGAGTACGAGAAGTACTACGAGGACATGTACAAAGGAAGATAAATCAAAATATTTGTGGCAAGAGATAAGAAAAGCGCGAGCAAAAAGCTCGCGCTTTGTGTTATAAATAGCGTTTGATTTGTACCAAATGATGGGTTAATTCGCCATCGGGGAGATGGATACCCATCTCGTCGATGGCGTCGATATGCACGCAACCTGAGCAATGGATGATTTTTTGGTTGTACAACAACAGACCTACATGCGAGATATTGGTTGCTTTCGGATCACGGTCTGCGTGGTCAAAGAATGCCAAGTCGCCTGGTTGGGCTTCTGCTAAGGAAGAAACGAGTACACCTTGAGTCATTTGTTCGCGAGCATTGCGGAGAAGGTTGATACCTTGAGTCGCATATACGACTTGCGTAAAACCCGAGCAGTCCATACCCATCGCGTTCTTTCCGCCCCAGAGATAGGGGGAGTTCAATAATGTTCGCGCGATGGCGCAAACATTATGGCTATTGGACAGCGTTCCGCCTATTGGATGCCGCCTTGAAGGGCTATTGGATATAGGCTGTGACACACAAGTTGGGTCAATGAGATAGTGTTTTCCGAGAATTTCGAATGCGCCGTGGGCGTAGTTGGGTAGGCGAGTGCCGAGGGTAAGCATCAATTCCGTACCCGTTTCCATATCTGTGGCAGTAGCCATTGGGACAGCCACAACTCCCTCATTTTTAACCTCTTGCGAGAGGACGGGGGTAGGTGTCAGCATCTTAAAATCCACCCATCCTTCTTGTCCGTCCAAAGTGGAACGGATTTTCGTCCAACGGGGCAGACAATCAAGTACCTCACATACTTCACCAAAGAGCAATTGGGTCAATTGTTCGCTACTTTCTGAGGGGTTTTGGCGCACAGGAGTGACTGTGCAATGATTGATGGCAAACATATATTCACTAATTCGTTGTTTGATCTATTTCGTTTTAATTTGCAAAGGTACTACTTTTTTTACATTTATCCAATGTTTAGTACAAAATTTTGGAATATTTCGAGCATACTATCCGTAGTTGCTTCTTCGAGATGCATAGAAAGGATGGCAAAGACTCGGTGAAATTTCGACAATGTCATTGCGAAGTTCCGATGAGGTCACGATGAAGTCACGATGAGGTCACGATGAAGTTCCTATGTAAACAGGTGGCAGATGGAAGGCTACTGGTTGGGAAACAAAAGGCTATATTTGTAGTAGTTAGCATTAAAAAGATGTGATCGTTAGCATCAAAAAGAAATAAAATAATAAGTTTTTTACTTTTTTTTTGCGTATTTGTATTTTTTTTTGTACCTTTGCAGCCGATATAGTGTGCCTATTGCACAGTTTTTGTAGAAAGCAATGTATTGAAACAAAAATTATTAATTAATAAACAAGTATGAAAAAATCTTTAAAAGTGTTTGCGTCAGTAATGGCAATTGCTATTCTGACCTCTTGCGGAACCGCTGTTCAACCAGAGAAAGTGACAGTGAATCCTAGTCCATTGGCTGTAGTTGGCAACCTTGTAGAAGCTGACATTACAGGTACTTTCCCAGTAAAGAAATTTAGTCCTAAAGCAGTCTTGACAGTAACTCCAGTACTGAAGTACAATGGAACCGAAGTAGTTGGTAAATCAGTTACCTACGTAGGTGAGAAGGCAAAAGAGAATGGTACAACCGTATCTTACAAAGAAGGTGGTAACTTCGCATTGAAGGCTTCATTCCAACATGTTCCAGAGATGGCAAAGTGCGAATTGGTACTCCGCTTTACAGCTAAGAATGGCAACAAGACTGTTGTTATTCCAGACATGAAGGTTGCAGACGGTTTGATCCAAACTGCTACTTTGGCTCAAGCAGAGGACGTACAACCTCAAGTGACAGCAGACAAGTTCCAACGCATCATTCAAGAGGTACAAGAAGCTGACATCAAGTTCTTGATTCAACAAACCAACTTGCGTAACTCAGAGTTGAAATCTGAGGCATTGCAAGAGTTGCACGCCGCAATCAAAGACGCAGATACCACTGCAAATAAGGCTATCAACAAACTCGAAGTTGCAGGTTATGCATCTCCAGACGGTGAGGAAGGTTTGAATGAGAAGTTGGCGAACACCCGTCAAAACAACGCTCAAAAATATTTGCAAAAGCAATTGAAGAAAGCAAAAGTAGATGCTGCTATCGAGTCTAACGTAACAGCAGAAGACTGGGCTGGTTTCCAAGCAGCTATGGAGGCAAGCAACATCCAAGATAAGGAGATGGTTCTTCGCGTATTGAGCATGTACACAGATCCAGAGGAGCGTGAGGCACAAATCAAGAACTTGAGCGCAGTCTTCAAGACTATTGCAGAAGAGGTTCTTCCTGCATTGCGTCGTAGCCGTCTTATCTTGACTACCGACTTGATTGGTAAATCAGACGAGGAAATCGCAGCGTTGGCAAAGAATGATCCTGCTGCGTTGAACGTTGAAGAGTTGCTCTATGCTGCTACTTTGACCACCGACAACAATGAGAAACTTGATATCTACAAGAAGGCAGTTGCTCAATTTGGCAATGACTATCGTACTCATAACAACCTCGGTATGGTTTATTTTGCTCAAGGCAACACTACAGAAGCAGCTCGCTGCTACGCTAAGGCATTGCAATTGCAACCAACCAATGCAGATGTAAACTTCAATGCAGGTTTGGCAGCTATGGCAGTAAATGACTTGGCCAAAGCAGAAGAATATCTTGGTAAGGCTGCAGGAACTCAAGGTGACTTGAGCGCAGCAATGGGTACTCTCTACACAATGAAGGGTGACTATAGCGCAGCTAAGAACGCATACGGCAATGGTGTTAGCAACAACGCCGCAGTTCAACAAATTTTGAACGAAGACTACGCTGGTGCTCTCAAGACCTTGGCTAAAGTGGAAAATCCTAACGGTACAACCGCATACTTGATGGCAGTTGTTAATGCTCGTCAAAATAGCCGCGATGCTGTTTACGCAAACCTCAAAGTGGCATTCGAGCGTGATGCAAACTTGAAGGCTAAAGCTCAAAACGATATTGAGTTTGCTAAATATCAAGCAGAGGAAGCTTTCCAAGCTATTGTTAAATAATGTCGGTATTATTTCCAAAAGTACCCAAACCACGTAAATGGGACTATCGCCCTATTTACTACGATAAAGATAAAGAGGCGCGCAAGGATAAACTTGCGCGTCTTCATCGTGGTTCGTTTCGTGAAGCACATGAGGCGAACACCTACTACCGAAAAGACCAAGCTAAACGCAAATCTAAACTCCTATTCTGGATTGCATTGCTAGCTCTGCTGATATTTGCATTCCATTATCTACTATGAGCGATATCATTCATCTTCTACCCGATAGCGTTGCCAACCAGATTGCAGCTGGTGAGGTTATTCAACGCCCAGCTTCTTGTCTGAAGGAGTTGGTAGAAAACTCTTTGGACGCAGGTGCACAACACATCCGTGTGATAGTTCGTGACGCGGGACGTACGCTATTGCAGGTAGTCGATGACGGCAAGGGGATGAGTCCCACCGATGCACGCATGGCGTTCGAACGCCATGCCACATCAAAAATCCAACAAGCAAGTGACCTTTTCCAATTGCGCACAATGGGTTTTCGAGGCGAAGCATTAGCCAGCATTTGCGCGGTAGCACATGTGGAGATGCAGACACGCCGCAAGGAAGATGAAGTGGGTACACGTCTTGAGATTGCAGGATCAGAAGTGATTAACCAAGAAGTGGTACATTGTCCTATTGGAACAAATATGCGCGTAAAGAACCTTTTCTACAACGTACCTGCTCGGCGTAAGTTCCTCAAGACTGATCAGACTGAGTTACGCAATCTCATCACTGAGTATCAACGTATTGTGTTGGTCAATCCTCAAGTACAGTTCACCTTTGTGAGCAACGATGAAATTATTTCAGAACTACCTGCTTGCACACAAAAACAACGTATAGAATCGGTTTTTGGACACACATCCAAGCCTTACACTAGCAATTTGGTGGACATTGCCACTGAAACCGAGTTGGTACGTATATCTGGATTTATCGGGAAACCCGAAACAGCTGGTAAGAATAGCCAGCAATACATGTTTGTCAATGGGCGCTACATGCGTCATCCCTATTTTCATAAGGCATTAATCACCGCCTATTCGGGCATGTTATTACCAGAACATGCACCCTCGTATTTCCTCTATTTTGATATTCATCCAGATGCCATCGACGTAAATATCCACCCAACTAAGACTGAGATCAAGTTTGCAGACGAACAAGCCATCTTTCATATCCTATTAGCAGCCACCAAGGAGGCATTAGGCAAATTTAACGTAGCTCCCTCGTTGGATTTCACAACAGAATCTCACCTAGATATTCCCCAGCGTTCGAATAATACCGCCCCCGTGGCAGCCCCCCGTCTGCAACTCGATCCTAACTATAATCCTTTCAAGGAACAAACATCACGCCCTACGGTGTCGGAATGGAATAGACTATACGATCCCATTACTAATCAATCGCATACACATCAAGCACAGCTTAAATCACCTACCCTAGACTCCCTCTTTGAAGTACCTAACATCGCCCAAGACACTACATTCTTTCAATGGGATAACCGCTATATCGTAGCTCCTACACCAGCAGGTCTCATGCTCGTCCATCAGCATCGCGCGCACGTGTGCGTAATATATAAGGTGTTGCTCGAACAATTAAAGAACAAGCAAGCGGCTACCCAACCACTGCTCTTTCCAGAAATAATCGAACTCACACAGAACGATTTCGAGACCCTAGAGCAATTGCTCCCTGAGCTTCTAAGCATCGGATTTGTGATAGAGCAATTCTCCCCCATGGCATATGCTATCAATGCCGTACCAGCACTGTTGGGGCAAAAAAGTCCTACAGATGCCATCTTACAACTCATACACCAAGTACAAGATACTGAACAATCTGCAGAACATCAATGGCAAGAAATGATAGCGTTAGGTTTAGCAGAACAAATGGCTATTCCACAAGGGAAAGCTCTAACTGAAATGGAGATGCGCGATCTCATAGAACGACTTCATCAGTCCACCTCATCACGCTATCTACCTAATGGTCAAATTATTAGCACTTTTATAACTCATGAAGACATTCAAAAGCGTTTCTAAATATATCGCCCTCGTAGCCATTTGTTTCCTCACAGCATGCTTCCCGAATAAGCCACAAACACTCACCATCCTGCATACCAACGATACCCACTCACAAGTAGAGCCATTGGAGATAGGAAAACGCGATGCTACATGTGGAGGTTATGCTCGTCGCATGGGTTTAATCCATCAAGAGCGCAAAGAGGATCCTCAACTTCTACTGTTCGACGCAGGTGATTTCAGTCAAGGTACACCCTACTTCAATTTCTACCACGGGCGTATAGAGGTGGAAGCCATGAATCAGATGGGCTACGATGCTATCACCTTGGGCAATCATGAGTTTGATAATGGCGTTGATACTTTGGCTGTTGTGCTTCAAAACGCTAAATTTCCTGTGGTATGCGCCAATTATGACGTGACTAATTCTGCACTAGAGAACATTGTCCAACCATACACCATCATCCATCGAAACCAACTACGAATTGGCGTATTTGGTCTAGGAATCAATCCTAAAGGTCTTGTGGCTGAACACAATTTTTATCCATTGCAATACCTAGATCCTATCCAATCTGCCCAAAAAGTCGCAACAATTCTGAAGCAGGAGGAACAATGCGACCTAGTTATCTGCTTAAGCCATCAAGGCACACATCAGGGCGATACAGAAGTCGCTCAAGCAACGCGAGACATAGATATTATCATCGGGGCACATACCCATAAAATTGTCGAAAATCTTTACGTTGCTAATCTTGATGGAGATACTGTTCTTTTGGCTCAAATGGGCAAGTCTGGTGCAAGAATTGGTAAAATAAAAGTCGAAATGACCGAATAAATGCACATTTTGTCAAAAAAATTTGCGTATTCCAAAAAAAAGTAGTTACTTTGCACTCGATTTTGTGATTCTTAAAAAGAAAAATAGTAAAATTAGTATAATTAACAACTTAAAAACATTGTAATTATGTCAGCAATTGAATCAAAAGTAAAAGCAATTATCGTTGATAAACTGGGCGTTGAAGAATCTCAAGTTACTCCAGAGGCAAGCTTCACAGCAGACCTCAATGCAGATTCTTTGGACACAGTAGAGTTGATCATGGAGTTTGAGAAAGAGTTTGGCATCTCTATTCCAGACGAAGATACTCAAAAGATCAACACCGTTAACGATGTGATTGCTTACATTGAGAAACTTCAAGCATAAGTCAAAACGTATTTAAGCTTTATCATCTACGAGTTTGTGGTTCAACTACCGCAAACTCGTTGGGTGTTTGTGAGATATGGAATTTAAACGCGTAGTAGTAACTGGTATAGGGATGGTCACATCATTGGGAAATGATGTACCAACCAACTGGCAAAATCTGCTTCAAGGCAAAAGCGGTGCAGGGGAAATAACCCATTTTGATTGCACAAAATTCAAGACCCAATTTGCTTGCGAAGTAAAAAATTTGGATCTTACAGGTCTTTTTGATCCCAAAGAGCAACGCCGATACGACCGATATATACATCTCGCATTTAAGTCGGCAGAAGAAGCTATTCAAGATGCACAAATAGATATGAATCTAGAGGATAAGCTTCGCTGTGGTGTTATCTACGGAAGCGGTATGGGAGGTATAAAAACGCTGGATGTCAATATCGGTGGTTTTGGAGCTGGAGATGGTACTCCACGATATAGTCCCTTCTTTATTCCTATGATTATCACCAATATGGCAGCTGGAATGTTGGCCATTCGCTACGGATTCAAAGGCGTCAATTATGCCACCACATCTGCATGCGCTTCATCTTCACACGCCATAGCCAATGCATGCTACCAGATCCGTATGGGCTTAGCAGATATTATCCTTACAGGAGGTAGCGAAGCAGCTGTAGAAGTATCTGGCATTGCGGGCTTCAATGCAATTCATGCACTTTCCACACGCAACGATTCACCACAAACAGCGTGCCGACCTTTCTCTGCTTCACGCGACGGATTTGTACTCGGCGAAGGTGCTGGAACGCTTATCCTAGAGGAATACGAACATGCCAAGGCCCGCGGAGCGCATATATATGCCGAGATAGTAGGTATAGGTTTGACCGCAGACGCCTACCATCTCACGGCCTCTGATCCAGAAGGAGAAGGAGCAAGAAACGCAATGCAACTAGCTGTTAGTGAGGCTAATATAAAACTCGATCAAATAGATTATATCAACACGCACGGCACCTCTACGCCGATTGGCGATGTAGCAGAAACAAAAGCCATCAAAGATCTTTTTGGAGAACATTCCTATCAAATCAACCTCACATCCTCCAAATCTATGACTGGACATATCCTCGGAGGAACGGGAGCGGTAGAGGCGATTATTTCTATTCTATCGATGCAACATGGTATAGTCACTCCTACCATCAATCATGAAGACGGAGATGAAGATCCAAACATCGATTACAAACTCAATTTCACATTCAATAAGGCACAGCAGCGCGACATTCGCTACGCCATGAGCAACAATTTTGGCTTTGGCGGACACAACGCATGCTTGCTCTTCAAAAAACTTTGAGGCATTGAAACTAGCAGCTTTGCTGCATAAAACTTTTGAAACTTTTAAAACGTGGCTTTGCCACATTATATATTAACTGTTTTATTTTTAAGGTATTATGATTACAACTAAGATTGGTGAGAACGCAGGTTTGATCTGGAATGCATTACAAGGTGGTGCTCTCACACTCAAAGCTTTGAAGAAAGCTACAAAATTGAAAAACGACGACTTGAACCTCGCTTTGGGCTGGTTGGCTCGCGAAGGTAAAGTTGCT
>JAZOVR010000011.1:0-9311 GCA_045658785.1 Paludibacteraceae bacterium
AACTCGATACCGAGACCTACACCATAGCTAACGATGATATATGGCAATACAGCCAACGCACCAAATGCGAATGCTTTCCAGAACATTGCGCAGGTCATAGCGCCACGCACCAATTCGCCAGTAGCGAGGAAGTGTTGGTAACCTACGTTGAACATACCGAAGAGCAGTGCTGGAACGAGTGCCATTACCACGAGGATCATGGTTCGCTTGCTATCCGAACCATCGTGGATCTGCGAACCGATGCGCTTAGCGGTAGTGTTTGGGGTGAAGAGGAAAGTCTCAAAACCATCAAACAAAGAGTGGAAAGCGCTCAACTTGCCACCCTCCTCAAAGTGAGGGCGAAGTTTCTCTACTATGTTATGTAATTTCTTTAGCATCACTCAATCTCCTTTTTTAAGTTATCCAATGCGGCACGCACGATAGCCTGAAGTGGCATCTTGCTGGTGCAGACATACTCGCAGAGGGCGAAGTCCTCTGGTGCTACTTCGTATGCACCGAGTTGCTCCATGCTGTCGAGGTTACCTGCGATCATTGCCTTGATCAAATACTCAGGATAGATATCCATTGGGAACACCTTGTCGTACTCACCGCTCACGATGATAGCACGGCGACCACCTTTGAGGCGAGCGTCCCAGTTGTATTTCTTCTTACCGAAGAGCCACTCGGTCACACAGTTGTTGACCATCTTAGCTGGGTCGGTCTTGCCCGCGTTGAAGCTATTAAAGCGTGGCATGATCCATCCCATGAACTCGTGTGTCTCGTCGCCCTCTGCGATAACGGTGTATTGGTTATCGTAGATTGAGGTCATCTCCTCCATGGTCACTTGGTGACCGCTGAGTGGGTTACCTGCGATGAGGCGAGCGTTGCAGCCCTTGTGCACATTGCTGGTGAAGATAGCGCTGAGTGGCATACCTGGCAATACATTATAGTATTGTGCACCGCTTGCGAGAGGGCCTGTGAGCGCCACTTTCTTTTGCATGTCCACGATACCCTTGGTAAAGAGGCGGCCGATGAGTGCGAGGTCTTGGATGTTGATGGTCCAAACGGTCTCGCCCTTAGCGATAGGCGCTACATGGTTGATTTGTACACCTATGTTGCCTGCTGGGTGAGGACCGCAAACCTCGTACTTCTCGCAGTTGCTAAGACCACGGAAAGCAGGAGCAGTAGCACCACACTTGATACCTACGTACACAGGTGCGATAGTAGCGAGTGCGTTGACAGCCGCTTGCAAGAGCGCACCTTGTCCGCTGAGCACCCACTCGTAGTTAGGCGCTGCAGGAGCAGAGTCGAAGGTAGAGATGAAGATGGCCTTAGGTTGCTTGCTAGGGAGAGCAATGCAGTCGTAAGGACGTTGCTTGATGAGTGCCCAGAGACCTGATTTGAGCAGGAGCGCCTTAGCGTCCTCTTTCACGTCAAAGCTCTCATACGCAATCGTAGCATCGGCTTCGATGTCGATGGACATCACCTTGCGGCGCTCGCCACGTACAATGGCTACCACTTTACCGCTAACAGGCGATGTGAAGAGCATCTCAGCAAATGCCTTGTCGTGGAAGAGGGGAGTACCCGCCTTCACGCTGTCGCCTTCGCGGACCAATAGTTTTGGGGTCACGCCAGCGAAATGGTCTGGTACGATGTGGAACACTGCAGGACGATTCACACTACCGAGTGTGAGGGCTGCTGCTCCATCAAATGGGATGTCCAAACCACGTTTCAGTTGGATTTTTTGCATGATGTTAATTGTTTTTATTGTTTTGTTTTATGTCTTTTTTTAAGATTTTTGCCGTTTTTGGTGCTTTCTATCTTTGGGATATCCTCGGGGTATCTTCGGCTCATCTTCCGCTAAAATGCAGAAAAGAGAAAAAGTGTCAATTTTTAAGAATCCATAAAAAGCGCGCAAAATTACTAAAAATTTTTGAGATATACAAATTTATTTGTACCTTTGCAGAAAATTATTAAAAAAATGCTATTTGGACTAATTTTTTCCCTATTAACGGCAACATATTCCTTATCCTCAACGACGGCAGTTGATGGTAGTGGCGACATCCCTAAAAACTCCAGTTATTACTACGAGCGAAGTGCTAAAACTGGACAAAAAGGGCAAATGACAGCAGGAAATTCCACCCATTTACACCTTGAAGGATGGTCTGGCTGTAAGATACACTCTATCTCTCTAAAAATGCGTTCTAATACCACTGCAGGAGCAGGAGCTTTAAGGATAAATATAGACAACTCACCTGCATGGATAATTGACAATGCAGACTTCTCTGAAAGCTATTGGGCAGGCCAATATTCTACCGACTGGGTGGAAATAAAAAAGGAGATGAACACACACGTGCAAAAGGATATTGACATCGTCATTTCTGCTTCCACAAATAGCTTATACATAGACGAATACACCATTACATATGAACAGATTGATGCTTGCTATACAGTAGAGTTTCGAACAGGATTAGACACTACTCCACCCGCAATAACACAAAGCACAATAGGCGAAATCATTCCTCTACCAGCATGGCAGGATACTGCACTATGGTACTTCGTAGGTTGGAGTGAAAAAGAGATTGAAGAGAGTAATCACGTAAAAACGATTTTATTGCCAGGAAGCGATTACATCCCTAAACGCAACACTACCTTATGGGCAGTATATTCTAACATAGAAAAAATAGATGCCGTTAATCACTATCAATCAGGAGAATACATTATCACGCATATAGGTTTTATTGTCGAAGAACCGATGAATCATGGTTGGGCGATGTATGGTACCATAGACCACAATCAAATACCTCTTTGTCCTATTCTCATGAGCAAGGACATAGAAGGGCAATATAATCTCTTTAGCCCCATCAAAGAGGATATGATTTACCATATTGATTTCATGGAAGATAGCACACTAAACATCACACATCAGTTCACTAAATCACCTATTGGATATAAAGATAACAACTTATTTCCAGAAGCGAAATCATGGAAGTACAAGACATTGAATGACAAGTCGTTAGTCATATACTTCAATTCTAAAAGCGCAACCCATGCACTGTATTTTGGCATGCCCGATTTATCCAACTCAGTTGCATACGCAGAGCAATTAAACATTGAAAAATGGACAGAGGAAGCACTCTGGTTATTTCCAGTTTACGACTCTAAAGTTACATCGTGGCCTTTCGGCAAATACAATTCGGTAAAATCAATACTCCACCCTACCTCATCAGAAGGTTACATGCTCCACTTTGGTACATACCTGTTATATATCAAAGATGGCAAAAAATATCTTATTTGCGATTAAACCACTTCTTATATCAGCGATAAACCAAAAACTTTTGGTATTTGCTTGTACATATGGTTTTTTTTTAGTAATTTTGCAGGCTTTTAATAAAATTCAGTTATGAGTGATAGAAAAATGATTTACCTCTGTTTGGCACATATGTCAAAAGAGGGGTTAGAGCAAAAATATATTAAGGAAGCTTTTGACACCAATTGGGTGGTGCCATTGGGACCCAATGTAAATGCCTTTGAAGAAGATTTAAAGCAATTTCATGGCGGAGAGAAAGAAGTCGTAGCATTATCTGCAGGTACTGCAGCTGTACATTTAGCTCTTATCGCTTGCGGTGTACAACCAGGTGATGAGGTGTGTGTGCAGTCATTTACCTTCTGTGCTTCCTCCCACCCTATCACCTATTTGGGTGCAAGACCAGTGTTTATTGACTCGGAGAAGGATACATGGAATATGGATCCAGAATTGCTGGAACAAGCCATTGAAGATCGTATTGCAAAGATAGGAAAGAAGCCAAAAGCTATTGTACCAGTAGCGTTGTATGGTATGCCCTACAATTGCGATCGTATCATGGAGATTGCGAAGAAATATGACATCCCCGTAATCGAAGATGCTGCAGAAGGATTTGGTTCATGTTATAAGGGAAAGATGTTGGGTACATTTGGTAGATTTGGCGTGTTATCCTTCAATGGTAATAAGATGATTACGACTTCGGGTGGTGGTGCGTTATTGTGCGAGAGTACGGAGTTAAAGAACAAGATTATGTGGTATGCAACTCAAGCAAGAGAGGCATATCCATATTATCAACATGAGGAGATTGGTTATAACTATCGTATGTCAAATATCTGTGCAGGCATAGGCAGAGGACAGATGTCGGTTGCTAATGAGCATATCGCTCACCATAGACGTGTGCAAGCATTGTACGAAGAGTTGCTGGCGAATGTAAAAGGAATTACCGTACATGGAGCGCCATCTGCAGATTATGATTCGAACTATTGGTTGTGTACAGTAGAGTTGGATGAGGGTTTGCGTATAAAGGGGCAAAAAAATGCCTACAAAGAATTGATTACTAGCGCCGTAGGTGGAGCAGCAGGTGTAATACACGCAGTAGATACGGCAATAACAGATTGTCAGCCTAACGATAATGTAGAAGCGCTGCGTATATACCTATTAGATGCAAAGATAGAGGCACGACCCGTATGGAAACCCATGCACAAGCAGCCCGTATATAAGAGCGCACCTGCCTATGTGAATGGTGTGAGCGAGGCAATATTTAAAACTGGAATGTGCCTGCCTGCAGGTCCTTATGTAAGCGATGAGGATGTTAGATATATCGTAGAAACCATCAAATCTGCTATCGAAAAATAAGCCCCTCAAGTATGAAACGAGAAAAAGAAGTACTAAACTCTGATATGCTTTCGCATTGGGTGAACATCAATTACCTCCCCCGTTGGGGAGTATTGCTATTAGATTTATTGATTGCATTAATAGCATTAGTAGTGAGTTTTTTAATCGGACAAAGCATTGTAGGATATAATCTAAACATCACCAACCCTTTATGGCAACAAGCATGCTTGCTATTAACGACGCAATGTATATTCTTTTGGGTATTCCATACCTACTCTGGCATCTTACGATATTCCACATTTGTAGATACGTTGAAAGTGGCATTATCTGTTGGTGCTACAGGTGTACTATTGGTAGTGATTAACCTCATTGTAAAATACACCACCCATTACCAAGCTCCATTCCTAACATCAGTACTACTGATATATATATTCGTTGGCGTAACATTGCTATTCGGATGGCGAGTGACTATAAAGACTATTTTTGAATATATTTCTCACCATAGCGAACAGGTACAAAAAGTACTTATATATGGAACCAAATCAGCCGGTTTATCAATTGCTAAAATGCTCCAATCCAATTTAGAGAGCAAATATCGACCTGTAGGATTCATCGCAGATTCTAAGGATAATATCCATCACAATCTTTTGGGGCTTAAGGTTCTTCCTATCAACTCAGAACTCATCGCGTGGATGAAAGAGAAGAACATTAAAGATGTGATCATATCTCCATTAAAGATAAAAGAAATCAATCCGCTCAATGATTTAGCCATCTTCATCAACAATAACATACGCATTCTTACAACTCCATATTTCACCAACTATGACCCTCAAAATACAGAAAACACTTCTCCAAGTAAAATTGGACGAATTGAGTCTATACAAGTAGAGGATCTACTAGATCGTCCAGCCATTGAGATCAACACCAATAATGTTCAAAACATCCTCGCCAACCGAGTAGTGATGGTAACTGGAGGAGCAGGTAGCATTGGTAGTGAAATTGTACGTCAGGTAGCATCTTTCGCCCCTCAAGCAATTATTCTAGTAGAGATCGCAGAATCACCACTGCACGATCTAACAGTAGATTTGCGTCGTAAGTTCCCTACCCAGCAGTTTGTACCCGTCATTGCAGATGTACGCGATGAGAAAATGATTGAAGAGGTCTTCACTGCTTATCATCCTAGCATCATATTCCATGCCGCAGCGTATAAGCATGTCCCACTGATGGAAGATTTTCCTGCACAAGCAGTAATAGCCAATGTGCTAGGCACAAAGAATGTGGCAGATATGGCTATCAAATACAATGCAGAACGATTTGTAATGGTTTCTACAGACAAAGCAGTAAACCCAACAAACGTAATGGGAGCATCCAAACGTATTGCGGAGATATATGTACAATCATTATTCCTTAAACAAGTGAAGGAAAATAAGAATTGTACAAAGTTTATTACCACACGTTTTGGCAATGTATTGGGTAGTAATGGGTCCGTAGTACCCTTCTTCAAAAAGCAGATCGCAGAAGGTGGTCCTGTCACTGTCACGCATCCAGACATTATCCGCTACTTTATGACAATTCCAGAGGCGAGTTGTCTAGTATTAGAAGCAGCCACGTTGGGAAATGGTGGAGAAATATTCTGTTTTGATATGGGGCATCCCGTGCGCATCGCAGATCTGGCAAAGAACATGATTCGCTTAGCAGGTTATGAGCCAGGCAAGGACATAGAGATCACATATACGGGATTACGTCCAGGAGAAAAATTATATGAGGAATTGCTTAATCAAAAAGAAACCACACTACCTACAACCAACAAGAAGATTCTTGTAGCTAAAGTGCGCGAATACGACTTCAACGTTGTAGAACAAAAGATCCAGAAGCTGTTAGATGAAGCTCGTATAGGACACACCTTCCCTACGGTTCAAGAGATGAAAAACATCGTACCAGAGTTCAAAAGTAAAAACTCAGTCTACGAACAATTAGATCGCTAAAAATCTGTCAGTTGCACGATGAGGTTATATGAAATTAGTATGTGGTTAGTTTAAGTTCAAATACACATCAATATTATCACATACAACCAACAATACAATAGCCACGACAGCAATTATAAATAGTTATAAAAAACAAATCACTGCTCTATTAAGCAGTGATTTGTTTTTTCAGGATATAACTTCCTTGTCCTATTATTTCACGAAATCAAGATTGTAACTAACTTTCACTCCTGCATCAAAGAATCCGTATTTGTGAGCATTAGAATTGGTGATAGCTATCACATTCACCATTGCAGCACTAGTCGCGCTTGGAGGTGTGATTGTAATCACTTTGCCTTCGCCAACTTTGTTGTACATATTATATACGGAATAGTCTGCGTATACACCCAAATCTAACGAATGCCCATTCTTGAACTTGAATTCATAACCTAGTTCTGCACTCAAAGCTAAAGAGATTTTGAACTCATTTCCAAATGAGCCAGAAATATTCTTTTGCTCTTCAGACACCTTACCCATTACCACTTCGTTGGTAATAGGATTACCATTCAACTCAGGAAGATAAGCATGAACATTAGGATCAGTTATCGTTTGATTAAAAGTAGTATAAACAGGTATAATCAATTTAGGACCAACATTCAAGAAGAAACCTTTAGGAGTAATCATGGAGAACATTACTGGTATCTCAAGTTGAACTTGATGAGTCGTTTCCAATATTGTATCCGCCGTAATAACATATTGTACATCTCCCGCATCAGTAGGCATAACAAACTCATCGTTATAAGGATTAATCCCCTGATATGTTTGTACATAGCCAGCACTAACACCCGTCATAATACCAACATGTGCTTTTCTGGGCTGCCAATAATGTGCATAACGTAAATCCAGCAAGACATCATAGCCAAGAGGCAATCCCTTTGCACTAGCCAAAGTTGAAGCAAATCCTCCACGAACACCTATCGAGAAACGATCGATTGGATATGTCGTGGGTTCTGGTTTTGGCAACACTGTCAAACGGAGTGTTACAACACTATCCGCGCCTGTAACAGCTGCAAAACTTTGCGTATAGACTCCAGTAGTATCATAAGTCATCGTATTCCAAGTGTATGTTTGTCCATAATCTACCGTCACATCAAATGAAGTATAAATAGGCTTTGGAGGTAGCACAGTCAGTCGCAAAGTCACGATACTATCTCCACCTGATACTGCTTTGAATGTATTGGTATATTCTCCTGCTTGATTATACTCATTGTTATTCCATTTATACGACTCACCATACTCTACCGTAGCTTCAAATGAAGTGTACACTGGGTCTGGATGAGGCTTCTTAGCTTCATCTTCAGGAAGAATAGAATTAACATATATCCACGAATAAATACCACGCAAAAGAACGGCATCAGGGTGATATTTACTACTTACCTGCCTAATCTCATGAACTTGATCATAGACCCATTTTACTTTACGTTCTCCCGTTTCATAGTGCAAACTATCTGGATTGATTCTCACAGAGTCGCCTACTTCAATCAGAGCACCAGAATTGGCATAGTATAATTTCTTCTGCGCCGATGCATTATGTAAAGGTAGCAGGCTGGTGATAACCACCAGCATGCATACCTTAGCAAGATTGGAATTCATTATTTTTACAATATAATTTTTCATACCTATTCCTCCTATTATTTAACGATATAACGAAGTGAAACTTTCTCTGTTTCGGTTTGAACCTCTACGATATAATAACCTGCAGATTGAGCGGCATGGAAAGATGTTTCTTTCATATCTTTGACTTGGAAGGTATCCAATAGTTCACCCGCGGCACTATACATACGAACGGTTGAAATCATATCTGCATCCAAATTCAACAACCTAATCACATCATGAGGTTTAGCAACAGTTGGAGCCAACATTGGACCGACTTGTGTTTCTACCATTAAGATTGCTGATTGGAGTATCATATCACAATCGCTCTCTGTTTCTGCATTATGGTTAATACGAGCATAATACAAACCAGGCTCTAAAGGAGCACCATCTTCTGTAGTGAGGTAATAACCAGTACCTTGTGGGATATCATCACCATCTTTAACAACCAAGTACCATGTCACATCATCTTCAGCTATATTCCAACCAAACTCATTTACGATATATTGGAGGTCAAGCGTCAAGAGACGTCCACCATACTTATTATATGCAGGTGCATTTGCCAACTCTTCACTATTCTCTGGATTAGGATTTTCAACAACAACAGTCAATGTATCGGTCAAATCCTCACATGCCGTTAGAATAGTATAGCGAATTGTCACCATCTCAACACCGCCATCAATAGCGTCATTGGTTAATGGAATCCACTTGCCATCCACAAGAACTTCCCAAACAACACTCTCTACCCAATCATAAGCAGCAATGTGAGACTGAATAATTGCATCTGCTATTGTTACGTCAATTGCTTTACCACAGATCGCAACAATATCTTCTGCAGTCACATTCGGGAGAGTAATCTTATCCAAAACTGTCAGGTGCAAGGTTACAATGCTATCACAACCTGCAACATTGGTCAATGTATGGGTTGCGGTGCCGGTTGCATTCAAGGTATGCTCATACCAGATGAATGGCAACTCACTTGAGCAGATAACGGCTGTTGTGTCACCATAGCTTGGCTCATTAACGGTCAAGTGCAAGGTTACAATGCTATCACAACCTGCAACATTGGTCAATGT
>JAZOVR010000012.1:0-32423 GCA_045658785.1 Paludibacteraceae bacterium
GTACTTATAGTAAGACCGATGCCAAAGAAATTGGAATTAACTAATATTAACAAGACAAATATATCAATAATATGAAAACAAATATTTTGAAAAATCTCTTGATTGCTCTACTGCCAATCTTAGCTGTGTCTTGTGTCCCTAATGTACCAGAAGAAGAGGTGCTTCCAAGAGATGCCGTATCTTTTGAATATTATATCGACCAAGAGGCTGATCCAAAATACTATTTGGACTACTATATTGATTCTGATATTACGTTCATCAATACCTCTCCTACAACTACCCAAGGTGAGCCTACATGGGATTTTGGTGATGGAGCTGTGTTGACTGGTGACACCATCAAACACTTCTACGCTAAGGCTGGTACATATACCGTTAAACTCACTATTGGCGAGTTCTCTGCTAAACAATCGATTATGATTGCGCCTATTAAGCCTATCGTAACCATCAAATATACCGACGATGTTTGCGAGGTGCGTAAGACTCCTGTAACATTTGAGGTAGAGTTACCTAACCCAAAGAATAAACCTGCAACATTCTATTGGACCTTCCCAGAGGATACCAAAAATCAAAATGATGAGGAATATTCTACTTTTGAGGGTCAAGGTGTAGCTGATCTTCCTGATCCTGTGAAATTCTCTCACGTAGGTTCACAACAAGTTGAACTCAATGTGAAACTTGGCGAGGAAGATCTCGAACCTACTTTGCTCAATGTGCAAGTGGCATACAATAAGGAAGTTCCAACCCTCTATTATGCTGTGGTTGGTGGTCCTATTAAGGCGCACAAATTGGCAAATGATGCACCTGAAGGTATGAAGATCTATTCTTACGATCTCGGTGTATCTTCTGGTCAACACCCATTGAATATCCTCTTCCATGACACCCTCCTCTATGTGTTGGATGCTGGTAAGCAATTCTACTATGTCAATGATGAACAAGGCGTTTTAGGTGATGGTAAAATCTCTGTTATCTCTAAGGATGGTAGCAAGGTACAAACCATGATTTCTAATGCAGGTCAAGCCGCTTTTGATGATCCATTCTATGGCTGCATCGATGGTGATGCGCTCTACTATGGAAACCGTAATACGGGTATTATCAAGGTACCTTTAAAGGATCGTGATAAAGTGTACAATGTTACAGAGTATCCTTATTGGGTACAACACAATACACTCGGTTACTACCAAAATGGTATTGCTTATGGTGCTATCGGAGGTATGTTTGGCAAAATCAATGGTGTTTGGCACTGGACCAAGTTCTACAACGCTAATGGTATCTTCCGCTTTGAGGAAGGGGATATCCAACCTAAGGCGGTGGATGGCACTGATAAGTCAATCATTCCAGCTGCTGGTATCATGTTGCAAGGTATGTGGCATAAATCATTCGTATATACTGCTAAGAGTGCAACTCCAAAACTCGTGTTGCACATCATGGACGTAGGTTATAATGGTATTTATGCGGCTACTTACGATGAATTTGAAGCTGTTGGAACTTCCAAGAATGGTATGAAACCATACGCTGTGACTTACAATGGTATGATGTTCGAGAGTAATACTGCTGGTAACTTGCCTGCTAAAGAGGGTACAGGTACCGAGTCTATCGGTATTTGCCAGTTGACTTACGACGAGGTAAATGATTGCGTTTACTTTGCTTATCGTAACAATACTCTTGGTGGCGACACCAAGTTCCCTCCTACAGGTATCTACTCTTACAATGTAGCTACAGGTGCGGTAACTTGCCTCGTTGAGGGTGTTGAAGCATACGGTGTAGCAGTAAATAATACTCCTTCTAAATTGTTCTAATGAAATTTATTCATAAAATATCTATTCTTGCTCTTGGCTTGTGCATGGTGCTTTCGCTCCATGCACAGCCCAAGCGTGAGTTTCGCGCGTCTTGGCTAACTACCGTGTGGGCAATCGATTGGCCTAATCCACATAGCCAAGCTTCTGCTGCTGGGCAACAACAACAGCAAAACTACATGATATCGCTCCTCAAACTCCACGAGAGGGCTAACCTCAATGCGGTCTTCTTCCAAGTGCGTGGTTTCTGCGATGCGATGTATAAATCTCAATACGAGCCTTGGAGCCAGTACCTTACGGGCACTCGTGGTGGCGAACCTACCTACGATCCTCTCCAACTCGTCATTGACTCTGCCCACGCACGTGGTATTGAGGTACATGCGTGGCTCAACCCTTACCGCTATGCTTCTTCGGATGCTACTTACGGTAAGAATGATCCTAAAGATTACCACAATACCCATCCTGAGTGGCTGGTAAAATGTGGTGATATCACAATCCTCAATCCATCCCTACCTGAAGTGCGCGAGCAAATATGCAAGGTAGTTGTTGATATTGTCAAGAACTACGACGTGGATGGTATTATCTTTGACGACTATTTCCATCAGTCAGGATATCAAAACTCCTATGATGATCCACAATATAATGCGTACAAAGACACTGCGTCTGTGGTTATGTCTCGTGCTGACTGGCGCCGTGCACAAAACAACCTCATGGTACGCATGGTCAACGATGCCATCAAGGCTACCAAACCTTGGGTGAAATTCGGTATCGGACCTGCAGGTGTAGCAGGCAAAGCAAATACTTCTGCTCCTGTTTATGGTGTAGAACCTTGTCCTTCTCCTTCTAGCGACTGGCAATACAACCAAATCTATGCTGACCCTCTTGCTTGGTACAACGAGAAGACCATTGACTACATGGCTCCTCAAATCTATTGGACCATCAAGTCAACGACTAATTATGATTTGCTTGCTCGTTGGTGGTCAGATATGGCATGCCACTTCAACCGCCATATGTATGTCAGCCATAGCCTAAGCGCAATGGTTTCGGATAATGTGTCCTTGTCTAGTGGCCAGTTCCATAAAGATGAGATTGGTGCACAAATCGAACTCAATCGCATATATGACCGTATGGACGCTCCAGGTAGTTGCTGGTATGGTTTCTCTGATGGTATGTCTACTAAAGACTTTTTCACCTATATTGAGTCGGATGTTAATACCAATGCGGCAGTCGTTCCACATATGTCTTGGCTCTCTACCAACGAGTGCCTCTATGTGAGCAATATTACCAAGTCTGGCAACAAACTCTCTTGGAAAGCACCTAAGTCTAATCTTCGCTATGTGGTGTATCAAATACCTACATCTGAGATTGGCAAACCTGGCATAGCGCACTCTAGCAAATACCTCTTGGGTACAACCTATACCAACGAGTTTAATGTAGCGAATAAGTTTGCCCTTGATGCTTCTATTCCATCTATTTATGCTGTGGCAGTTCTTGACCGCTTCGGTAACGAGCACCCAGCACGCACGATGGATAATACCTCATGGGGCAAGTCGCCTGTGGCTGAGATTACGTATCCGTTGAACAATAACCCTGCGCTCATGCCATGTAACGTGACATGGAAACCTGTCACAGGGGCGGACTCTTACTTCTTCCAACTCTCTAAGTCTGCGGACTTCTCAGAGATTGACTATGAGTATGAAGTGGCTGAGCCTACTTTCTACTTAGGCAAGATCTATTGGCTCAAGGACGATGGAACTTACTACTGGCGCGTGCGCACACGTAGTATGAATAAGGAGGATTCATTTACAGGTATTCATGCTTTTGAGGGATCTTATTTCCGTATGCAATCCCCTGCCGAGGGAGATACGTGCGACTTCGTAACACCTACTTTCGTGTGCGACAAGGTCAACTACTCAACTGTCAAATACACCTTTGAGATATCTTCTACTGCCAAATTTGACGAAGCGTCCATGGTACATGTAGGTACTTCATCTACCAATAGCTACAAACTGCCATTCGACCTCTTGGCATCTCGTGACTATTATGTCCGTGCAACCGCTCAGTTCAATGGTTTGGAGGTGAAAACAACCGATACTAAATTCCGCACCAAAGCACAATATGTGCCAATCCCTGTCATCACTTGGCCTACTAATGGCTTGAATATCGCAGGTCAAGATCTCAAAGTGGTTTGGAAGAAACAAGCATCATCTGGTTTCCAAGTGGAACTTAGTACTTCCAAATCGTTTGCGCCTCGTAATACTACGAAGATTCGTCTAGATGATCCTACTGCAACATCTGCCACTACCACTCTCAAAAGCGGTAAATGGTATATCCGTATGCAAGCTGTTGCCGAAGGCGGATACACCGAGTCATCTAATGTGGTTGAAATAACCATGGGTGTGGATGGCGGTGTCAACGGATTGGAAGACCCTACGGCGGTAGAGGATGTGACTGTTACGACAGCTCCTACTAAGATCCTAGACAACGGACAGGTCTATATCCTCCGCAATGGAAAGCGCTATACGCTCCTTGGCAATACCGCACAATAACCGCACAATAACCGCACAATTACGATATGATTCCTGAGAGAAACGAATGACTACTATCTAACAGCCGAAGGCGATCTAACAGCATAGCGGTCTAACTTCTAACAGTGAAACGATCTAAAATAGAATAAACAATTTTTACTTAACGCAACCGAGGTCCACCGTGGACGTGTCCACACGGATGAGGAAGCAATTTATTAACCAAAAAAACAACAAATTTATGAAAAGATTTTCAATCTTTTTTGCAGCTCTTTTTGTAGCTGTAACTTCATTTGCTGCCGTTTCTTATGAGCTCAACGGTGGTGTAACCAATGATGACAATTGGTTGGGTAAAGCTGACATGTGGGCAGCATTCTCTACCGATGCTGGTATCTCTGTAGGTACCTACGAGGAGGTAAAAGCAGCTGGTGATCCTTTCACTTTGATCTGCGGTAAATTGTTAGACGCTAACGTTACCACCATCATGGGTATGGAGAAATGGGACTGGCTCGAGGCTTACGTTATGACAGTTCAAAACGCAGACGCTAATGCTACTGCTCTTGTAGAGGGTACTTCTTCTGCAGGTTGGCGTTATGCTTTGGCTGCTTTCTTCATTGAGGGCTATCGTTCTGCTTGGCCAAAATCTACAGACTTTGCTGTAGCTGGTACTCCAGAGGCTTTCATCCCAGCTTGGAAACACGCTTTCGCTAACCCAACTGAGCCAACAGCTGAGTTCGTACTCAACGCTCCTTACTACGAGGGTAAAACTTTCGACGGTTGGTACGCTGCTGCTGACTTCTCTGGCGAGAAAGTTACCAAAATCGACGCTACTACTACTGGTACTCTCTACGCTAAATGGGTAGAGTATATCCCAACTGTAGTTGAGGTTCGCGCTTTGGCTGACGATACCGAGACCAAGGTTTCAGGTGTTGTTAACTTCATCTCTGGCAAGAATGTGTATATCCAAGACGCTACCGCTGGTATCCTTGTGTACACAACTGAGGAGCCAACTTGCAAAGTAGGTGACAAGATCGTTGCTAAGGGTGTGAAAGTTATGTACGGTGGTGCTCCTGAGGTTAAGAGCGCTGTTATTGAGTCTACTGAGGCTGCTTCTGTAACTGCTCCTACCGTATTCGAGTCTTTGGCTGGACTTATTGCTGACTCTCTCGAGCACAAGTATTTCGCTACCAACGTAACTATCGCTGGTGTAACCATCGTTGAGTATGATAGCTACAACAACCCAACTGTACAAGATGCTACAGGTGACAAAGCTTTGTGCTACAAGATGGTACTTGACCCAGTTGTTTTCCCTATCGGTACTAAAGTTACAGTTACAGCTGTGGCTGGTTGGTACAACGGTTTCCAATTCGTTGGTGATGCTGCTGGTATCGTTCTTCCTGTTGCTGGTGTAGTTGAGGACTTCACTTATCCAACTCGTCACGATGGTCGTTACTCTTTGAAGAACAACTGGGTGATTTCTAACATCGAGGATAACTTCGCTGCTAATGCACCTGGTATTACTGACCACGTTCGTGGTATGGCTGCTAAAGATGGTATCATGTACTTCATCGATCGTAACACTAAAACTATCGTTCGCGTAGATGGTAAGACTGGTAACATGCTTGAGCCACTCGTACTCCAAGGTACTGACACTCTCTTCAAAGCTGCTTCTGTTGACTCTGTAGGTAACAAGACTTGGGCTGACAAGACTACTCTTCCTTTCAACGATATCAAGTTTGACCAAGCTGGTAACTGCTTGATCGGTGCTTGTATGACTGGCGCAACAACTTGCCAAACATTCTTCATCTACGTAGTTGATCTTGAGACTGGTGTTTGCACCAAGCTTATCGAGGACGTTCTTTGGGAGAACCCAGGTTTGGATCAAGTACAATTCCGTTTCGACGCATTCGGTGCTGCTGGTGACGTAACCAAGAATGGTGTAGTTATGGCTGCTGATGCTAACGGCTCTTGGAACGTATATCGTTGGTTGGTTGAGGACGGTGTTGCTGGCGATGGCGAGCAAGTTGCTGTTCTTCTCGATCCAGCTGTTGACCAATCACTCTACATTAACGCTGCTGGTTACGGTACAGCTCCTCAAATCTTCCCACAAGATGAGGCAGGCGAGCTCTTCTACGTAGACGGCTTCAATACATTGCCAATGTTGTTCTACGGTAACCCAGAGGAGGGTGCTGTTCTTCTCGACGACTTCATCAACGTTCCTTCTGGTGTTAAGGTTTGGAACAACGCAGGTGACACTATCTCTATGAATGCTAACTTCAACGGTCTTGTTGAGTTCCAAGTAGGTGAGGAGTACTTCCTCTTGATGGTGGCTGCTAACAACACTCATAGCGTTCCTACTACTTATGCTCTCTACAAGTTTGCTGACGCAGACCGTGCATTCGCAGCTATGGAGCCACTTTGGTACTTCCCACACAATGGTCTTGGTACAACTACTATCGGTTGCCGTACAGCAACTCCTTCTGTTGACGTAGTTAGCGATACAGAGGCTACTCTTTACCTCTATGCTACCAACAACGGTTATGCTGCTTACACCTTCACTATCGACCCAACTAAGTCTGCTGTGGAGAACGTAGAGGCTGTTAAGGTTGGTGCTGAGAAGGTTATTGAGAATGGCCAAATCTTCATCTTGAAGAACGGTGTGAAATACAACGCTCTCGGTGCGCAAGTAAAATAAGAATTACCTAAGTAATTTTAAATACTTTGTACTATGGCGGTGCGTCAATCGACGCACCGCTTTTTATATCCTTGCCTTTAAACTATAAACTTTAAACTTTTTTTCGCAAACGTTTGTATATTTGAAAAAAAAGTAGTAACTTTGCGCGGTAATTTGTAAAACTGTAGTTTAACGTTAAATTTTATACACCATGAAAAGAATTTTACTCTCTTTGATTTCTCTTTTGTGTATAGCATCTACGTATGCTATATCGTTAAATGGTAAGGAGTACACGATCGATACTCTCTCCATGTATCCTGTAGGTCCTGGTACTACATTCTACGAGCTTCGTATGCAGCGAATTGATGCGGTAAGTCGTTTGGACTGCTGGCTTCTTGCAGTAGATACCCGTGACCCTTATGTGTCTCTTGAGCAAGTATTGGGTACAGGCAAAATCAATGGTACCGAGCGTCCTTCTGCTATGGCTAGTCGCAGTACTACTGCGAACAAAATTTTCTTTGCTGGCTCCAATGGTGACTTCTTCCTCACCAAGGATGACCAAAATGGTGCTACCTCTGAGTATAATGAGGTAGGTATGCCTGCTGGTACCACTATTGCTAATGGCGAGTATGCGCTTACTCCTGCTGGTGCAGGTGGTGGACGTCGTGCGGGTGGTGTAGACGCGGATGGTAAAGGTGTAACTTCTTATACCCATAACATATCAATGAAACTCGTGTTGGCAGATACTACTCTCAATATCAGCCACGCTAACTATGTACGTGGAAATAATGAGTTGGTACTCTATAACTTCCATAATGGTGCTACCACCTTTACCAATGCGTATGGTAATGAGGTACAAATCCAGTTGCTTGACGGCGAGAAATGGAATACAACGGGTATCATGAAAGCCAAAGTAACCAAGGTAGAAAACGGCGTGGGTTCAATGTCTTTGGATAAGAATCATGCTGTGCTTTCTGGTCATGGCACAATGGCAGAGGCTTTGAGCGCTTTGAAAGTGGGTGACGAGATTACATTGGATTTTGAGATGCGTCTAGACAATGAAATTGTAAATGTAGCGCAAATGATTGGTGGCGACCACTATTCTGCAATGATTCTTGAAGATGGCAAGATTGCACAATCAGGTTATTGGGACGAGTTGCACCCTCGTACAGGTTATGGCGTTTCACAAACCCGTGATACCGTGTTTATGCTCGTAGTAGATGGTCGTAGTGCTATCAGTGCAGGTTGTACTACCAAGGTGTTGGCTGAGATTTTGCAGCACTATGGCGCATACAATGCAGTGAACTGGGACGGTGGAGGTAGCTCATGTATCTTTGTTCGTCCATTTGGAGCAATGAACAATGGTTCCGACGGTCAAGAGCGCGCTTGCGGTAACGGTATGTTTGCTGTGGCTAATGTGCCTGATACCGATAATACGATTGTTGCTATTGCTCCATATATGCCTAACTACTATCTCCCTCGTTATGGTGTAGCTAATCCACAATTCTTGGGCTATAATAAATATGGTGTGTTGATAGAAACCAATGTGTCAGATGTCAAACTCTCTTGCGCTCCAGAGGTAGGTGAGATTTTGGCAGACGGTCGCTTCTTGGCTTCTGGCGAGAATGGCGGTAAATTGGTAGCCACATGGGGTGATGTGACGACCGAATTGGATGTTCGTATCTCAGCTACTGCTCCTATTGCTATTCGTGTAGATACTGTCTTGTGTGCGCGTAAACCTTATACAGTAGAGGTGGAGGGCACCGTAGGAAACAATACCGTAGAGATTTTGGCTAGCGCAATGACTTGGACTTCATCTGATCCTGCTGTTGCTACGGTAGATGAGGATGGTGTGGTTTATCCTCAAGGTACTGGTTTTGCTACTATTACAGGTAAGTTGGGTGACTTTACAGACCAATTGGTCGTTAAAGTAGAATTCCCAGAAACCGATCCATGGGTGTGGGATGATTTCCGTAATGCGGCTTCATGGCAAGTGAAGGGCTCTCCTACTTCGTTCAAACCATATCTTTCTGTTCCAGAGGATGAAGCAGCACCAGTTAATTTGATGTTTACCTATGGTTCTGGACGTAACCCATTTATCCAACTCTCTAAAGATTCACTATTGTTCTCTGTTCCAGAGAAGATCAAAGTTCCTATGACTACCAATGCGGTGTTTGAGAAGGTGATTATCATGATTCGTGCTAACAACTCTAACACCACCGACCAAATCACATTCCTCAATCCTAAAGCAGGCGAGGAGAATGTATTTGAGATTGATGTGAAAGAGCGCTTTGGCGATGATGTGGCTATTTATCCATTGCATTTCCTTTCTATCAAGATGGTGCCTACTTCTGAGACTACAAAGGGCGAGTGTTATGTGACACTTCCTGGTATCATTGAGGTCTTTGATGAGAAGAATACAACAGCTGTTGAGGATGTTATATCTGAGACAACTTCTAACAAGAAATATATTAAGGAAGGCAACCTTTATATCCAAACTTCAGATAAGACTTACAACGTATTAGGAAACCAAGTGAGTAAATAAACAATACTAAAATTTAATCAATATGAAAAAAACATTTCTATTTCTTCTTGGACTCTCCGCTGCCTTGATGGCGAGTGCTGAGATCCGTGTACTCAGCGATGTGAAATTGGGCGAAGGTTTCTTCCCTCAGTTCGCTGATGCAGAGACAGTTACTTATCTTGCTGCTGAAAAAGCACAGTACGTAGAAGCTCCTGTAGATGCTTCTGCTGCATTGCGTGTAGATAATGAGAATCTAGATCTTAACCTCTATCGCAATGGTAAGAAAGTGGTTCTCAAACCTCACGGTGAAGAGAACTATATCTGCGCTTCTTTGTCTCCAGACCAAACTCGCATCCTCTTCCGTACCAAAAAAGGTACTGCTATCTGTGATTTGAATGGTAATGAGTTAGTCAACCTCGGTCGCGAAATCAATGCTCCTGTATGGTATGGCAATGACTATGTAGTGGGTATGGATAGCGAGCACGATGGTTATTACAATACTTCTGCGGCTATTGTGATCGCTTCAGTTGAGACCAAAGAAATGCAATACCTAACTGATCCTGCTGATATGGGTATTTTCCCTAATGTAGATGCAGCTTCTGGTCGTATCGTGTATGGTACAGAAGGTGGCGATATTCGTATGTTGCAACTCAACTTGACTGAGCAACCTATCCGCAAAGTGGCACCTCGTTTGGTACAAAAACCTGATGGCACTCTACTCAAGAAGATTCAAGAGCGCAAAGGTGCAGCCGATCCATCATCCATTAGAATCTACATCAACCCTGGTCACGGTGGTTGGGATTCTGATGACCGTTTGATGTATCTCTATCCAATCTTTGTAAACCAAGTGGTTCAAGAGCCTTACACTCGTGAGCAAAGTTTCTGGGAGAGCCAGTCTAACTTGGACAAGGGTATGCGCCTTGATACCATGCTTCGTGAGCTTGGCTTCCAAACCAAGATGTCTCGTATTACCAATACTACAGCAGATGACAAGGACTTGTATGACATCGTAGTTGAGGCGAATACTTACAACGCTAACTTTATGCTTTCTATCCACTCCAATGCGGGTAACCCATCCAACTATATCCTCCAACTCTTCTCTGGTATGACCCCAGGTGATAATCGTTCATACAGCGATATGCCAGCTAATTCAGCAACCAGCTGCAAGATTGCAACCCTCATGGGTGATAACCAATACATGAACGAGGTTAGCTGCTGGACACGCGTTCCTATGATTGCAGGTGACAAGACTTTCGCTCGCGATATTATGGGTTGGAGCAATGGCTATGGTGTACTCCGTTGGCTCAAGGTTCCTGGTACGTTGTCAGAGGGTATGATGCACGACTACTTACCAGAGACCTATCGCTTGATGAATATCGACTACAAGCGCCAAGAGTCTTTCTATTTTGCCAAGACTTTCTATACATGGTTCTGCGACAAAGAGTTGCCATATGGTGCAATCGGTGGTCGAATCCATGACGTATATCAAAAGCAACTTTTCCCTGATTACAAACCTAACAAGAATACCCGAGACGTATTACGTCCTATCTTGAAGGGTACAGTAGAGTTGTGGCAAAACGATACCAAATTGGCGACCTACACCACAGATACATTGTACAATGGTTGCTATTTCTTCTGGGATTTGAAACCAGGTACTTATGTAGTGAAAGCGACTCCTGATGGCTACTATGCACAAGAGCAAACTTTGGTAGTAGAGAACAATAAAATTTCGTATGCTAATTTCGGTTTGCAAATGAAACGTGAAACTCCTCCTGTAGTGCTTGACTATAGTCCAAAGGTGGAGATTACTGATAGTGTACTTGTATCTACTCACATCACTTTCTCATTCAACTGGGATATGAACGAGGAGGAGACTGCTAAAGCTCTTACAATCTCTCCTGCTGTAGAGGGTACCATTACCTTTGAGGATGATGCGCATACCATGCGCTTCAAACCTGCTTCACGTTTCGAGCCAGGTGTAGAATATACCGTTACTTTGGGTACTGGTGCTTGCCACCCAGATGCTACTTATGAAAACCACTTGCAAGAGCCATTCTCTTTCAAGTTCCGTACTCAAAACCGTGGTTCTGTACGTGTAATCCAAACTTATCCTGCTAATGGTTCAGTAGGTAATCCTGTAGATGCTGCTTTCATTGCTATCTTTGATGGTAAATTGGCTAACTCATCTAATAAATACTTCAAGGTATATGACGCTGCTGGCAACGATATCAGTCCTGCTTCTCGTAACGTGAAACTCAATGGCGCAGCTCCTGCTCCTTATGGTTCTGCTAAATTTGAGTTGAAGGCAGGTACATTGAAGCCAAATTCAGAGTACAAGATGGTGATCGGTGCAGAGGTGGCTGATGTCAATGGTGTGATTGTAAATGATCCTGTAACCATTACTTTCAAGACGGGTGATGAAGTGACTACTACTGTTCCAGTACTCAACAATTTGGATACGCTCTTCTTTGAGGGTGATAAGGAAACTTCTTCGGGAGTGACTTCTGTATCTACATTGAGAAATACTGCTTCTAAATACGAAGGTTTAGCTTCTAATAAACTGACCTACACGTTCTCTGAAACAAATGGTGAGGCTGTTTATGTAGCAGATGATGTGACTGCTATCAAGGGAAATGACAAGTCAACCCTCGGTATGTATGTCTTTGGTGACTATACCTTCAATACTTTGTATGCAAAATGGGCAGTTGAGGGTGATATCCAATATACGAAAATCTGCGACCTCGACTATGCAGGTTGGCTCTACCAAGAGGCTGATGTGACTGCACTTCCTGCTGGTGTAGATTATCAATTTATGGGCTTCAAGATTGTTCGCGGTTCTTCTTTCCTCTCTGAGAAGGGCGAGGTAAGTATCGATGTTTTGCGTGTTAAGTTCGAGCCTTCAACCACAGACGTAGAGAATGTTGTGACGAATCAGCAAACGAACATGAAGGTGATTGAGAATGGTTATTTACATATCCTCTTCAATGGTATGAAGTACAACGTTCAAGGCGCTACAATCAAGTAATATAGTGTAACTTGTATCTCATTAGCAGCGACTACAGTATAGTGGTCGCTGCTTTTTTGTGTCTAAAAATGTGAGATAATTTGCATATCTGCATTTTTTTTTGTATCTTTGCAGGCTAATTTGTATAAAATTGTAAATCGTAAATTTGTAAATCGTAAATTATATGGGTTTTATTGACATTATTACCAAACTATTTGGCAACAAGTCGCAGAAAGATATGCAGGCTGTGATGCCATATGTGCAGAAAATTAAAGCAGCGTATGCTGAAATGGATGCTCTGAGTGATGACGAACTCCGCGGACGTAGTGCCGCGTTGATGCAACGTCTCCAAGATGCGGTGGCTGCGGATAAATCCAAGATCATCGAGCTCAAAGCAAGCATCGAATCGCTTGATATAGACAAACGCGAGAAAGTGTATAACGAAATTGACCGCCTTGAAAAAGAAGTGCTTGATATCTATGACAAGACGCTCAACGATATCCTACCAGATGCCTTTGCTATTGTCAAGAGTACAGCTCGTCGTTTTGCCGAGAACGAAACCATCGTGGTTAATGCAACTCAAATGGACCGTGACTTGGCGGCTGATCCTCGCTTCGACTTTGTGGATATCGATGGTGACAAGGCGATCTACCATAACTCGTGGACTGCGGGTGGCAACGAAGTGATATGGGATATGGTGCATTACGATGTCCAACTCATTGGTGGTGTGGTACTTCATGGTGCTGTTAAGAATGACAAAGAGCAACGTGGTTCTATCGCCGAGATGGCTACGGGTGAGGGTAAAACCTTAGTGGCTACCTTGCCGGTCTTCCTCAACGCTTTGACCCACGAGGGTGTACATGTGGTGACTGTCAACGACTATCTCGCCAAACGTGACTCTGAGTGGATGGGTCCTCTTTATATGTTCCACGGTTTAACCGTAGATTGTATTGATAAGCACAAGCCTAACTCCGATGAGCGTCGCCGTGCGTATGCGTGCGATATCACTTTCGGTACCAATAACGAGTTTGGTTTCGATTACCTCCGCGACAATATGGCTACTAGTCCTATGGATCTCGTGCAACGCGGACACAACTATGCCATTGTGGATGAGGTGGACTCTGTCTTAATTGACGATGCACGTACTCCTCTGATTATCAGTGGTCCTGTGCCAAAAGGCGAAGACCAACTCTTCGACGAATACAAGCACCGTGTGGAGCTTCTTGTCCGCACACAAAATACCCTTACTACAAAACTCCTTGCCGAAGCCAAAGCGAAGATGCAGAGCGCAGATGATAAGGAGCGTGAGGCGGGCGAACTATCGCTCTTCCGTGCATACAAGGGTATGCCTAAGAGCAAAGCACTCATCAAATACCTCAGCGAACCTGGCGTAAAAGTGCGTTTGCAAAAGACCGAGGAATTCTATCTCCAAGAGAACGAGAAGAATATGCACATCGCTACCGATGAACTTTATTTCGTAATCGACGAGAAGCACAAGACTATCGAACTCACCGACAAGGGTATTGATACCCTCACTGGCAACATGGAAGATACTCAATTCTTTGTGCTTCCTGATGTAGGTAGCGAAGTGGCTGAAATAGAGAAATCAGGATTATCTACTGAGGAAAAACAACAACGCAAAGACGAGGTACTTGCCAACTATAGCATCAAGTCCGAGCGCGTACACACCGTTCATCAATTGCTCAAGGCTTACACCCTCTTTGAGAAGGATGTGGACTATATCATTGATGATAACCAAGTTAAGATCGTTGATGAACAGACAGGTCGTGTCATGGATGGTCGTCGTTGGTCGGATGGCTTGCACCAAGCGGTGGAGGCTAAGGAGAATGTGAAAGTGGAAGCGGCTACCCAAACGTTTGCTACAATCACACTGCAAAACTACTTCCGCATGTACCACAAACTCTCAGGTATGACGGGTACTGCTGAGACCGAAGCAGGCGAGTTCTACAATATCTATAAATTGGATGTGGTAGTTATCCCAACCAACCGCCCTATTGCTCGTGAGGATATGAACGATCGTATTTACCGTACCAAACGCGAGAAATACAATGCGGTTATTGAAGAAGTGGTAGAGCTGGTTAAAGCTGGTCGCCCTGTGCTTGTGGGTACTACTTCGGTGGAAATCAGTGAGTTGCTGAGCAAATTGCTCACTCTTCGCAAGATTAAGCACAATGTCTTGAATGCTAAATTACACCAACACGAGGCGAACGTGGTGGCTGAAGCAGGTCGCCCAGGTGTTGTTACTATTGCTACCAACATGGCGGGTCGTGGTACCGATATCAAGCTTACCAAAGAGGTGAAGGATGCAGGTGGTTTGGCTATCATCGGTACCGAGCGTCACGAGAGTCGCCGTGTGGACCGTCAGCTCCGTGGTCGTGCAGGTCGTCAAGGTGATCCAGGTAGTTCTGTATTCTATGTGAGTATGGAGGATGACCTCATGCGTATGTTCGGTTCTGATCGCTTAGCTGGCTTGATGGATAAGATGGGCTTCCAAGAGGGCGAGATGATTGAGCACAACATGATCTCTTCTTCTATTGAGCGTGCGCAAAAGAAAGTGGAGGAAAACAACTTCGGTATTCGTAAACGCCTTATCGAGTACGATGACGTGATGAATCAACAACGTAATGTCATCTACGCAAAACGCCACCATGCACTCATGGGTGAGCGTATCGGCGTGGATATCACCAATATGATTTACGACACTGCCGACGCACTCATCGCGGAGGCACGCGCGATGATGGACTACGAGGCACTCCAATTGGATGTTATGCAGGTATTTGCAATGGAAGTTCCATTCACTGAAGAGGCTTTCCGTGCAGGTCGCGAAAATGCTTTGGCTGACCAATTGGCAGAAGCGGCATTGGATACCTTCAAACGTCGTATGGAAACACTCCAAAAGGTGGCATATCCTGTCATCAAGAAGGTCTACGAGGAACGTGGTGCTATGTACGAGAATATCCTCATTCCTATCACAGATGGTAAGAAAGTGTATAATATTGCTGTGAATCTCAAAGCGGCATATGAGACTGAATGTAAGGAGGTTATACGTGAGTTTGAGAAACGCATGGTACTCTATGTGATTGATGATGAGTGGAAAGACCACCTCCGCCAATTGGATGAACTCAAGCAATCGGTACAAAATGCTAGCTACGAGCAAAAAGATCCATTGCTCATCTATAAATTGGAGTCATTCAATATTTTCAAACAAATGTTGGATGCTTTCAACCGTCGTACCATCTCTATCCTCTTCCGTGGACAAATCCCTAACCGTGATCCAGAGGAGGTACGTCAAGCGCATGCACAACAACGTCATGACTACTCTCGCTACCGTACGCAAAAAGATGCTGTCGCACAAGCGGCACAAGCTAGCGGACATGCTGCTGCAGCTGGACGCGACACCCGCGAACAGCAACGTCCAGAGCCACTTCGCGTAGAGAAGAAACCTCGTCCAAATGACCCATGTCCTTGTGGATCAGGCAAGAAATACAAACAATGTCATGGTAAAATGGAGGCATAATGTTATCTGCAATTTATAATCAACTGTTAACCGTCGTATGGGATGTAGATCCTATACTCATCCACTTTGGTGAGGGTGGCATTCGTTGGTATGGTTTGCTTTGGGCAATAGGTATTTATCTGTGCTACCTTATTCAGGTCAAACTCTATAAAAACGAAGGTTGTCCAGAAGAGTGGACCGACAAACTCTTCATGTGGATGGTCATCGGCTTGATTATTGGCGCCAGAGTAGGGCACTGCTGGTTCTACGAGTGGCATGATGTCACCCTGCCTGGTATGAAAGCCTATTGCCAGTATATGGGTATCTCCACGGACCCTGTGCAAATCTTTGGTTGGACAATCAATTACCGCAATCCATACATCGAACATCCTCTCAAACTGCTCAAGATTTGGGAAGGTGGACTCTCTAGTCACGGTGGTGCATTTGGACTATTGACTGCGGCATGGTTACTCAATAAGAAAGTCTTCTCCAAAGAGCCTAAGTTCCATACTTCGCTTCTATGGATTATGGATCGCCTCGTTGTAGGTGTCTGTGTGACAGCCACTTTGATTCGTTTGGGCAACTTGATGAACTCTGAGATTTATGGTACTCCTACGGATTTGCCTTGGGGATTCATCTTTGTTCGTGATGGTCAGACCGTGCCTTGTCACCCTACGCAAATCTACGAGATGCTCTACTGTATTGTTGGCTTCATTGTCACATGGCTCATGTATTGGAAAGCCAAAGCGTACAAGCGCGAAGGCTTGCTCTTAGGCGTGTTCCTAGAGATCATCTTCTTTACGCGTTTCATGCTCGAGTTTATCAAAAACGACCAAGAACTTTTCGAGGCTGGTCACATACTTAATATGGGGCAAGTCCTCTCATTACCATTCGTTATTTGGGGTATATACCTTATTATACGCGCGTATAAGCGTCCTGCATTGCCTTGAAAAGATGCGCTATATTAATACTATCTTTGTCTTCTATCTTCTACTCCCATCTCGCGGCGCAGACGGTAGATAGCGATGTGTTGCTTTTGGAGTTGGTGGCGCAGCAGAGCCGCGATATCCATATGAGTGATACATTATTGATCGGAGACTCAGCAATTGTAGTTCATGATACGATATGGAAGCGTTATCCACATCCACTATGTATACCATTGATGTATGTGCCGAATCCAATACGTTCTATTCGTGACTCATTGCCTGATAATCAATATACTATCGCCGATATTCGACGCAATGCGCGACACTACATTACTCTCAATCACCCAGAACTATATACAGCGGTGAGCGATCCCAATCGGTTGAAATCTTTACAGGTTGGACAAAGACGGGTGCAAAGGGCCATTGTCAAAGATATTGAACAAGACAAGTTGGATGCAGCTCGTGCGCTGCGTCGGATGACTTCCCCTTGGCGCAAAGAAGCTAACTTGTCGTTGCAACTTACACAGAATTATGCCACCAATAACTGGCATCAGGGTGCTTCCAATGCTTTTTCGATGCTATGGGGCGCAAAGGCCTTTGCGAATTATAAGAAGAAGAATATCTCATGGGAAAACAAGGCAGAGTGGCGTTTAGGCTTGAGTACTGTCAGCGAAGATTCGCTCCGAAAAATAAATACAACAGATGATATTTTTCTGGTTTATAGTAAGTTAGGTTATCAGTTGCATGAGCAATGGTTCCTTTCTGCATTTGTTGATTTTCGAACAACCCTATTTCCAAATTTCAAGAAAAATTCTCAAATTCGCAATACTACTTTTCTTACTCCAATTCGTTATTCGATGGGTCTTGGTGTGGACTGTAAACCAATACGAGGGCTGACTATCAACTTGTCTCCGATGACCTACAAACTCGTATATGCTTTGATAGATGACCCAGAGCGTGTGGATGTGACGGAATATGGTATAGAGTCGGGATTGGGGATGCTCAACGAGGTTGGTAGTTCATTGAGAGTGGATTGGAGATGGAGACCTTTGCGTGAAATAGTGATTGATACGAGGTTCTATTTCTTTACTAATTATAAGAAGGTAGAGACTGAACTAGAAATTGATGTTGATTTTATTATCAACCGCTATATGTCTGCCAAACTTCTTTTGCATCCTCGCTATGATAGCACCATAGAGGATGCAACCAATAAAATATCAAAACTCCAATTTAAGGAACTCATCAGTGTGGGATTTGCACACACATTTAGATAATATGGATAAGCAATCAATACGTATCGTTTATATGGGTACGCCCGACTTTGCAGTCGAGAGTTTGCGTGCCTTAGTAGAAGGTGGCTACAATGTTGTGGCAGTTGTCACAATGCCTGATAAACCCGCAGGACGCGGACATCAATTGCAGTTCTCTGCGGTCAAGCAGTATGCCCTGTCGGTGGGATTACCCGTGTTGCAGCCAGAGCGTCTGAAGGACGAAGCTTTTCTCCAGGAACTTCGCTCGTATCAAGCAGATCTACAGATAGTTGTGGCTTTCCGAATGTTGCCTGAAGTGGTGTGGGCCATGCCTCGTTTAGGCACCTTTAATCTACATGCTTCGCTCCTTCCACAATATCGCGGTGCAGCTCCAATCAATTGGGCTGTCATGAATGGCGATACAGAGACGGGGGCTACCACTTTTATGCTTCAGCACGAGATTGATACGGGTAATATCATTCTCCAGGAGCGTATCCCTATCGCCGATGATGAGAATGTAGGCTCTGTACACGACCGCCTCATGACAATGGGAGCCAATCTTGTTACGCGTACTGTTGACACGATTATGGATAGTGAGAATAGTGGACAACCTGTTCCTACTGTCTCGCAAGAAGATTCAAGATTCAAGATTCAAAATTCAAAGTTATCTCCTGCTCCAAAAATCTTCAAGGATACATGCGCAATCGATTTCTCGCGCACAGCTGAGCAGATACGCAACCATGTACGTGGCTTAAGTCCATATCCTGCTGCTTGGATCAACGAAATGCCTGCTTCCCATCCTTTGGCTGATGTGCTGAAAGGTGCAAAGGTCTATAAGGTGGCGCTCTCGCAACTCCCTGAGAAAAAGGGACATATCATTATCCCATGTGCGGATGGATACGTTGATTTGCTCGAACTTCAGCTCCCTGGTAAGAAGCGTATGGATGCTGCTGCTCTACTTAATGGTCTAAAAAATAAATAGTCTCAAAATTTATAATTCAAAATTCTTAATTCTTAATTAGTTATGACAATTGCTATATTTGGAAATACACTCCGTCAAGAGACTATTCGTGAGGTCAAGCACATCATTGAGTTTCTCAAGCAACATGAAGTAAATATCGTGCTTTCCCAAGAATTGCGTCATGATGCTTTCAGTCGTGAGTACCCTTCTGTTGAAGATTATATCTCCCAGACGGGCGAAACCATCGATTTCGCACTTTCGGTTGGTGGTGATGGTACCTTCCTTACCACAGCATCTTTGGTGGGACACTTGGATATCCCTATTCTTGGAATCAACTGTGGACATTTAGGATATCTGGCTGAAGTTCAAACGGATAACATCGAGGCTGTCCTTGAGCAACTCATCACTAATAATTACACCATTGAGCAACGCCGCATGTTGGAGGTTACTTGCCAGCAGGAAAGTAAGATTGCTTCGCCTTTTGCACTCAATGAGGTGGCAATTCTTAAATCTGGATTAAGTAGTATGATTACGGTGGATGTAACGCTAAATGGGGAGTTCCTCCACAACTACAAAGCCGATGGACTTCTTATCGCAACGCCTACAGGATCAACGGCTTATAACCTTTCTGTTGGTGGTCCTTTGTTGGATCCGCATGTCAATGCCATTATTCTAACTCCTGTCGCAACTCATAGCCTAAATATCCGTCCGCTGGTAGTGTTGGATGATAGTAAACTCGATGTGAAAATCTCTAGCCGAAATAGTAGTTATTTGTTGAGTGTGGATGGAAGAAGTCAGGTCCTAAATCAAGATATTCACTTGCATATCGAACGTTCGCAACGCACTATCAAATTAGTACGTATCAATGGACAAACTTTTATGCAATCACTCAAAGAAAAATTATATTGGGGTAAATGATTGATTATAAAGCAATAATACAAAAATATTGCAACGGAAATTCCGAACTGCAACACATCCTTCTCACCCATTCACGTCAGGTTGCTGACCGTGCGCTTTTGATACTGCAGGCTCATCCAGAATGGGTCGCTTCGGGAGAGGTGGATCCTGTTTTCATAGAAGAGGCAGCCATGTTACACGACATCGGGGTTGTTCTCTGCGATGCACCCAAAATCCATTGCCTTGGCTCGCATGCCTATATTGAACATGGCTATTTAGGGGCTGAGATTCTTCGTCAAGAGGGACTTCCTAAACATGCGGCTGTGGCAGAACGCCATACTGGCACGGGCATCACCTACGAACAAATCATTCGGGAGCAGCTGCCCATCCCTTTGTGCGACTACTCTCCCCGTACGCTTGAGGAGAAACTTATCTGCTATGCAGATAAATTCTATTCTAAGACAAAACTTGGACAAGATAAACCTATGTCTAAAATTCGTCAGCATCTCTGGAAATATGGTTCTGATACTGTGCTGCGTTTTGATGAGTGGCAAACACTTTTCGAACCTTAGGTAGAACCTGCTATCCTAGTTTTTCTTTTTTTATTTCTTACTTTTTGCCCTTCATCTACCCCTCATCTTCCACCTGTCGTCATAGGAACCTCATCGTGACCTCATCGTGACCTCATCGGAACCTCGCGCTGATTTGAGAATGCTAACTCCGAGTTTTCTCAATCACTAACCAATGTTTTTTTTGTGTTTTTTATCTCACATCTTGCATATGTGCATTTTTTTTTGTACCTTTGCACCGAATATGACTAGATTGAGTGTGAATATCAATAAGGTGGCTACGCTGCGCAACGCGCGCGGGGGTAATTTGCCTGATGTGGAGCGCTTTGCTCGGGATTGTGAAGCCTTTGGAGCAGAGGGAATTACGGTGCATCCTCGTCCTGATGAGCGCCATATTACTCGGGCAGATGTACATGCTCTTAAGCAATTGGTAACCACTGAGTTCAATATCGAAGGCAATCCAGAACCTGCGTTCATGGATCTGGTCCTTGATGTAAAGCCCACGCAGGTGACGTTAGTTCCTGATGCAGTTGATCAGCTCACCAGCAATCATGGATGGGATACCAAGGCGCATCTGGCGAAGCTAACAACGATTATTCGGCGTTTTAAGAATGCGGGCATTCGCGTTTCTGTCTTTGTGGATGCCGATCCAGAGATGGTCGTTTATGCGGCTAAAGCGGGTGCAGATCGCGTGGAACTCTATACAGGACCTTATGCTGAAATCTATGCAGAAGACCCACAACGTGCCTTGGATATCTACCGCCCTGCGGCTGAGAAGGCATGTGAACTAGGGATTGGACTCAACGCTGGTCATGACCTCAATTTGCATAACCTGAAGGCGTTTGCTGAGGCTTTCCCTTGGTTGGATGAAGTGAGTATCGGGCATGCATTGATTGCCGATGCACTATATTTAGGAATAGAAGAAACCATTAAACAATACAAATATGCTCTTTCAAATTCAAACTGACATTGACACAATGACAACCGCTGTGCAAGATACGGTGGTTATGGTAGAAGAAACAGTAGTTGATAATTCCATCAGCCTGCTCACTATGGCGGAATATGGTGGATGGATTATGATTGTGCTTGCACTCATGTTGGCTTTTGCAATCTATTTATTCATAGAGCGTTATGTAATTCTTGCTAAGGCTACCAAAGAGGACAAGACTTTCATGAACCGCATCCGTGATTATATCAAAGAGGGCAAGATTGATTCTGCTATCAAGCTCTGTCGCAAGGAAGATACACCATCTGCACACATGATAGAGAAGGGTATTACCCGCATAGGTCGTCCTATGCAAGATGTACAAGTTGCTATCGAGAATGTGGGTAATCTGGAGGTGAGCAAGCTGGAGAAAGGTCTTGTGCTGATGGCCACGATTGCAGCGGGAGCTCCTATGCTTGGCTTCTTAGGTACGGTTTTAGGTATGATTCAAACATTCTTTAACATGGCACAAAATGCAAGTGGTGTGATAGAGATTTCCGCGCTTTCAGAGGGCATGTACCAAGCTATGGTGACTACGGTTGGTGGTTTGGTAGTGGGCATCTTGGCGATGTTTGCCTACAACCTCTTGGTTTCGCGTATTGATCGCGTAGTGCGCCAACTCGAATCACGCACGATGGAGTTTATGGACCTTCTCAACGAACCAGCATAATCCTCGCCTTTCAACTTTCAACTTTCAACTTTCAACTTTCAACTTTCAACTTTCAACTAAAGTTATGGCACTGAAAAGACGAAATAGGGTAGAGGCTACTTTCGCGATGTCGTCAATGACCGACCTCATCTTTCTGCTCCTGCTGTTCTTTGTGATGGCAAGCACCATGTCTTCACCCAATGATATAAAGATCAATCTGCCTACTGCACGCGCGAAAACCACTACTAAACAAGTAGTTGCTAAGGTGAGCATTGACAATTTGGGCAACTACTATGTTGCGTTGGGAAGACAAAAACCTGTCACCATCTTGGCTGATGAACTCGAAGCGTATCTCTCGACTATTCAGCAGCAGGATAGTACGATGTATATCGCACTTCATGCTGATCAAGATATTCCATATCGTGACGTCGTACATGTCTTGGATATCGCTAACCAGCATAAGATGAAAATTGTAATTGCAACGAAAAAGTGACCAAGCAAGTTCAATCACATATCATTGCTTCTGTAGGTACAATCTTGGCTATGTGCCTCGTTTTCTTATTGTTATGGTGGCTGCAAGTGACTGCTCCTGTGCTTCCGGAAGACGAAGGTATTGTGGTTACTTTTGGAGATGCCAACGAGGGAGGAGGTATGCCCGATGTGCGTCCGTTGGACGAAATCACACAGGCTGAACAAATACCTGCACCTGCGGCTCCTGCGCGACCCTCTGACAATGACTTGATCGTGCAAGAGGACGAAGAGTCGTTGGCTCTTGCCAAGCAAACACTAGAAGATGCCAAACGCAAGGCTGAGGAACAAGAGTTGATTCGCAAACGACAAGAGGACGAGGCGCGTGCCGAAGCGGAACGGATTGCCCAAGAGAAAATCCTTGCCGAGCAACGTGCCAAGGAGCAAGAGGCAATTGACAAGGCGAACCAGCTCGCCGCGCTTTTTGGACAAGCGGGGACAACCGAAGGAGCGAATGCCGACAATGCAACAGCGGATAATACAGCTTCTACCAAGGGAAATCCGGTGGGAAAGGGTATGGGAGTTACCAATGGCACACAATGGTCGCTCTATGGAAGAAACGTCAAGCGCCTTCCTAAACCATCATCTGATTTCGCGCAAGCAGGAGTGGTGATTGTGAATATCATGGTGGATGCCGCGGGGAGTGTGACCAATGCTACAATTGCGGATGGCACTACCATCTCGGATCGAGCAACGCAGCAACTCGCTTTGCAAGCGGCGCGACAAGCCAAATTTACGGAAGGTGATACACCCCAAATAGGGAAAATTACATATACATTCAAACTAAATTAACTAACAATTTGACAGCGGAGCGGTCTGACAACGTAGTGTTCTAACAGTGCAACGGTCTTACAGCGAAGCGGTCTTAAAAATTTTAAGTATGAATTACATTTTCTTAGACAATGGTTTCGAAGAGATCGAGGCTATCACGACAATTGACCTACTTAGACGTGCCAATATCGCATTGACAACAGTATCAGTAACGGGTGTCGATACTGTCTTGGGTGCACATAATATATCTGTTAAAGCTGACAAACTCTTTGCGGATGTCAACTTTGCGGATGCCGAAATGCTTATCTTACCAGGTGGAGCGACCAAACTGCATGAGTATCAACCACTTTGTGACTTGCTCGTGCAACACAATGCACAGGATAAACTCATTGCTGCTATCTGTGCAGCACCTTCTGTACTTGGACGACTTGGAGTGCTTCTGGGTAAACAAGCTACATGTTATCCGGGCTTCGAGGAATATCTTGGTGAAAGTTATATTGACGGACTGGTTGTCGAATCCAAAAATATCATCACAGCCAAAGGTCCTGGACTCAGTAGCGACTTTGCATTCTGCATCATTGAAAAACTTGCTGGTTCGGAAATAGCAGACCAGGTATATGATGCTGCTCAATATTGATAAATAATTGATTATTAACATTATAAATTAAGAAATTATGAAAAAGTATATACTTTCTATTTTTTCTCTTTGTTTAGCAACGGTGCTTGTTGCGCAAGAAGCAGAATCTGCTCCTTCTCCATGGTCATGCACAGGTGTTGTGGGTCTGAATGCCAGTGCTACTGGACTTGTCAACTGGGCTGCGGGTGGAAACAACAACGTCAATGGTGTTGCTTTCGGTAAAGTGCGTCTGTTGTACAACGAAAACGATTTGTCTTGGGAGACCAACCTCAATCTCGAGTACGGACTCTCATATATCGACCAAAAGGCGGACCCATTCCAGAAATCAAGCGACGTGATTGATTTCAAGACCAAGTTTGGTTGGCAGTTCCACAAAGCATGGTACTTGACTGCGGCTGCGGGTTTCAAAAGCCAGTTCGCTTTCGGTAAATCATACGATGGCACAGAAGCCGACGACCCAATTATATCCAAATTTCTATCTCCTTCATACACAGATATTTCTGTCGGTATTGACTGGAAACCAAACTCTATCTTCTCACTTTATCTATCTCCTATTGCTGGACAAATTACGACTGCTTATGTAGGCGATGCTGTAGAAAAAGCAAATCCAGGTCTGCGCGAACAAATGCAAGATAAGTATGGAACATGGTCATACAAAAAAGGCTCCAATGAAATTATTCGCAAGAATTTCAAAGCAGAGCTTGGTCTTAGTTTCAAGGGAAATATCAACTACACATACAAGGACTTGAAGGTCATTACTTCAGTGGGATTGTTTACTCCATACGCATGGGATAAAACCGAAGTATTTGATGACCAAGATAAGTTCATTGGTTATCGCGATAACAACCGTCGTTTTGGCAATTTTGACGTAGATTGGGATGTCGCTGTCTCATATCAATTCCTCAAGTGTCTCAACGTAACGCTCTCTACATCACTCAAATACTACAATGGTGTGAAGATTGACAAGCTCGACAAGGAGGGCAATTCTTTGGGTGCTGCTGAGCGCGTGCAATTCAAGTCTATCCTCGGTCTTGGCGTAGGTTATAGTTTCTAAAAACACACGGATAATCCTTAATTCAAAATTCTTCATTCAAAATTATCCAGTGGATTCTCTTGCCGCGTTAGAACAAAATCTGAATCAATTCTTGAAGCAATATCAAGAGTTGCAGCACCAATTGTCTCTACTCAAGGAGGAGAATATCCGACAAAGAGAAGAAATCCTTCAATCTCATGCTGAATTGCAACAGCTCAAGAAGGAGTATGCTCGTTTACAGGCGGCGCATACTTTGCTTGCAGGAGATGAAATGAATGAGGAAGAACGCCAAAAAGCCAAACAGCGCCTCACCTCCCTCATCTCGCAGATTGACAAGGCGTTGGAGATTCTCAAACATTAAACTCTTAAACATTAAACTCTTAAACATTGGAACAACGTAAGCAACATATCACTCTCCAGTTGGATGCACACCATATCTCGCTCAATGTGCAGGCGGATAAGGAGCATCTCTACCGTAAAGCTGCGGATATGATCAACGAACGATACAGACATTATCAAAAGCTGGCACCCAATAAATCTGCCGAACAATTATGGGTATATGTTGCATTGGATATGGCGGTCAACCTACAGGCGGATGCACACGCCCACCGCTTGCAACCAATTGACGAAAAAGTACAGGAACTAAATAAAATTATATTACAACATATTAAATAACAAATCATTATGACAATAGCAAATATTTTAATAGCATTTGGATTTTTGTTGATAGGGGCATTGGTGTGCTACCTCATATTCCGATTCAACAGCAAAGGCATTCTCCGCAAAGCGGAAGAAGAAGCCGAAGTGATCAAGAAGAATAAAATCATTGAGGCAAAAGAGAAATTTATCGCTCTCAAATTAGAACATGAGAATCATGTTCGTCAAGCGGAACAAAAGCTCCACCAACAAGAGCAACGTCAGCAACAACGAGAGCAACAACTCAATCAAAAGCAAAGTGAGGTGCAACGCGCTCAAAACGAGCTAAATACACAACGTCAACAGCTTGAAAATCAACAAAAAGCAGTTGAACACAAAGCACAAGAAGTAGAGCGTCTCCACCAAAAGGCAGAGCAACAACTCGAGCAAATCTCTGGTCTTTCTGCCGAGGAAGCAAAAAAGCAACTCGTAGATGCACTCCGTGATGAAGCTAAGACTGCTGCCATGGCGTATATCAACGACACCATGGACGAGGCACGACTCACCGCCAGCAAAGAAGCTAAGAAGATTATCATCCAATCTATCCAACGCATTGCTTCTGAGGCTACTGTAGAGAATGCAGTCTCTGTCTTCCATATTGATAATGATGAGGTTAAGGGACGTATTATTGGTCGCGAAGGTCGCAATATCCGCGCCCTCGAAGCGGCTACTGGCGTGGAAATCGTAGTGGATGACACCCCAGAGGCTATCACCCTCTCGGCTTTCGATCCTGTACGCCGCGAGATTGCACGCCTCTCGCTCCACCAACTCGTACAAGACGGTCGTATCCACCCTGCTCGTATCGAGGAAGTAGTGGCTAAGGTCACCAAACAAGTAGAGGAGGAGATCATCGAGACTGGTAAACGTACTACCATTGATCTCGGCATTCACGGATTGCATCCAGAGCTCGTTCGCCTCATCGGTAAGATGAAGTACCGCTCTAGTTACGGTCAGAACCTCCTTATGCACGCACGCGAAACCGCTAATCTTTGTGCGGCAATGGCTGCGGAGCTGGGGCTTAACGTCAAGAAAGCGCGCCGCGCAGGTCTGCTCCACGATATCGGTAAGGTCAGCGATGAGGATATGGAGATGCCACACGCACAGCTCGGTATGAAACTCTGCGAGAAGTATGGCGAGAAACCAGATATCTGCAATGCAGTGGGTGCTCACCACGAGGAGTGTGAGATGGAATCTATCATTGCTCCTATCGTACAAGCGTGTGATGCTATCTCTGGCGCACGTCCAGGTGCTCGCCGTGAGATTGTAGAGGCATACGTCAAACGTCTCAACGACCTCGAGAATATCGCTATGTCTTATCCTGGCGTAACCAAGACTTATGCACTCCAAGCAGGTCGCGAACTCCGTGTAATCGTGGGTGCCGACAAACTCAGTGACAAGGAGACCGAACTCCTCTCATTCGATATCGCTAAGCGTATCCAAGACGAGATGACCTATCCTGGTCAAATCCGCATTACGGTCATCCGTGAAACACGCGCTGTTAGTTACGCGAAGTAACAACGATAAGATATATCAAAAGCAATAGACTACCCGCATTGGTAGTCTATTCTTTTTTTATTTCTACCCCCCATACTATCCCCGCTCGCACCGCACTATTACCGCACAATAACCGCACTATTACCGCACAATTCAGTACCTTCACGTATGCCCCTTATCTCCTAATGCTCACTTTTTTAGTGCTTCCTATTGCATAATTCAAAAAAATATTGTAACTTTGCAAACTGTTTTAAATCTATGCTTTATGAAACTCAAAGACTTTCGTCAAAAGTACAACAATCTTTTGCAGCGTTTTATCCGTATTTTCTCTTTATCGAGCGTCGCGTTTGTTGTAACGGCTTGTTACGGTTCTCCTCATGCTGAGTATGAGGTCGAAGGTGAAGTTTGTAATGAAGAAGGTAAACCATTAGATTCTATGCTAGTGGTGGTTCGAACTATGGATGACTATTCCTATTCATGGCCAGATACGGTCTATACCAACGAGAATGGAAAATATCATGCTACTTATGGTATACCTTCGTTTGGCGGAGATTGTATGGAAGTTGTTGTCCATGATCCTAAAGGTGTGTATGAGTCTGATTCTGTGCATATTGGCTCAGGTAAAATGAAAGTCGAGGCCGAAGACTCTTGGTCTGCCCGCTACTCTATGAAAGCCGATTTCCAACTTAAGAAAAAATAAATTACCAAAGCACATGAAAAGATACTTTTTTTACCTATTTCTATGTTTGGCGATGATAGGATGTTCGTCAAGCGCGCCTACTGAACCATATGGGGATGAAACTGAATTGGCTATTCAAATCGCCCAATTGGTAGAAGGCGAGAACTACAACGATGTAATAGTTCTGCTGGACAAAATTGTAGTGAAGGACAATTATTCAATGAAGATTGTTCCCTACTATGATAAGGATACTTTTGATATGTTCGCAGATATAAGTCCCATTGTGATTTATAATGAGCAAGGTGAATGGCTCTCAACTAATTTCGAAGATGATTTTTGGAACTATTTGCAGGTAGAGAAATCTCAGATGGGGGCATGGCAAGCATATCTTTTGTCTCAGATGTGGCATTATTTGCCTCTTCAATGGCATGCTAATTACTCATATCGTGACTATGTCTATTCGCAATCTTCGAAAAGTTACGACATTTTGCGTGAACATTTTATTGCTGGTAAGCATCAGGTTGCACCTCAGATTACCCAAGAGGGAGATAAATTTCTCATAAGTGCATGTTATTGGTCTGAGTTTGAAGGATTGGTTCGCGAGCGCTATGCTGTGACATTTGAAAATGATAGAGTATATGTTGAGGAACTTGATGCTAATATACTCTATGAATATGATTGCGGCATTCAATTCTAGTGTTGTTTAGAGTATAAAGACAAGAATTATGAAAAAGATTAAAAACAAATACCATTTATTGGTAGGTAGTCTATTGACTACGTTGTTAGGGTTCTTTGGTGCTTCTTGTGTATTGCCTGGTCCTGTACTGTACGGTCCTGCGGTGCCAGAAAATTTTTTGGAGGTGGATGGCGAAGTAACCAACGAAGCGGGTGTGCCACTAGAGTCTATGCAAGTGGTTATCAATACCTCACGTATTAGCATTAAGGATACGGTCTATACCAATGCATCAGGTGAGTTTGCAGGAGCATATGGCTTCCCACAAGAAGACAATGACACGCTACTCATTGAAGTAAATGACACTTCGAATGTCTATGCTTCGGAGAAAGTGCAAATCCCTTTCGCAGAGATGACAAAAGAGACAGACTCCGAATGGTCCACCGAATATTCCGTAGATGTCAAACTCCGACTCAAGAAGAAAGAATAGCATATCCTCATCGCGGCAGAGAGTTGATTGCCGCGAAATTTGTTTATGTTGTTTTTAATAAAAATAACTCAAATAATTTAAGTTGTCGTTAATAAAAAAGTTTTCCTCATGAACCTCCGCAAGCGCATCATATTCGAGCTTGAGCGGCTGCGCCGCAAGAACCTCCAGCAGTTGCACCCGCTGCAACAACTCTTTTGGGAGTCCACTCTCCGTTGCAATGTGCACTGCCTCCACTGTGGTAGCGATTGCTCTAGCTCCGAGGTCACCCCTGACATGCCTGCTGAGGATTTTCTCCGTGTGATTGATCAATCCGTCACACCTCATGTCAATCCGCATAAGGTGCTGATAATCATATCAGGTGGCGAACCGCTGATGCGCAAAGATCTCGCCGAGGTGGGCGCAGCACTCAAGCAGCGCGGCTATCCTTGGGGCATGGTCACCAATGGTTTAGCACTCACCGAAAAACGCTTTAAGGAACTGATGGCGGCAGGCTTGCGCTCTATTGCTATCAGTTTTGACGGCTTAGAACTCGACCACAACTGGCTTCGCCAACACCCTCTTGCGTTCGAAGGTGCCACCCGCGCCATCAAACTAGCTGCAGCATACAACTCTCAACTTCACTCAACTCTCAACTCTCAACTCTCAACTCTTATCTGGGACGTCGTCACTTGTGTCAACCAACGCACGATCAATCAATTAGACGAGATGCAGCAATATCTTTGGTCCATCGGCGTGCGCAATTGGCGACTTATCACTATTGACCCTATGGGACGTGCGGCAGAGAATCCCGAACTATTATTGAATCCCGAGCAACATCGCCAGTTGCTAGACTATATCCGCGAGAAACGCAAACAAGGTTTGCATATCTCCTATTCCTGCGAGGGCTTTATGCCTGATTATGAATTAGAAGTGCGCGACCACTTGTTCCATTGTGCGGCGGGCGTGAGTGTTGCTTCCATATTGATTGACGGTAGCATTTCGGCTTGCACCAGTGTTCGTGGTAAGTACTATCAAGGCAATATTTACAAGAATGACTTCTGGGAGGTATGGGAGAACGGCTTTGAACCATATCGCAATCGTAAGTGGATGAAGAAACTAGGGCCATGCAACAACTGCAAACTCTTCCGCTATTGCGAGGGTGGGGGAATGCACCTCCGTCGCGAGGATGGCGCATTGATGCTCTGCCATCATAATAAGTTAATAGTTAATAATTAATAGTTAATATCTTATATATATAGGGTTTATGAAGAAATTAATTGGTTTAATTCTATTTTGCATGGGTGTGGTGCTGATGAGTTGCGAGCCCAATGCACCTACTTTAGGCAAAGTGGCGACGCAAGAAGCCACGGATATCACAGACTACTCTGCCAAACTACATGGCTCATTGAATGTAGATCCTGATGGTTATGGACATCTCTATTGCGGCATTGTTATTGCCAAAACCAAAGAGGAAATCAAAAATCACAAGGGTAAGTACTACGAGGCAATGTCGTTACAGGGTAGAGAATTTGTGGTGAATGTGTATGGTTTATCGCCCAATACCGAATACTACTATTGTACATGGGTGGCGTTGAATCAAATCACACAACAGTATTTTGGTAAGACTAAGTCTTTTACCACCTTGGATGGTACGGGAGTACCTGAAGGCAAAGAGCATCCTAACACCAACTATGTGGCAAAACCATTTTCTGTGAGTTGGCAACGTCAGGTGTATTTCTCGCCAGGAAACTTGCAGTATCAACCTAATGCCACCACATGGCGCTTTGCTGATGAGCAATATAATTACCTTGGGTCAGCCAACAAAAATACAGCCTTGACCTATGATGATTGGATCGATCTCTTTGGCTGGAGTACCCATGAGGGACATTCTTATTTCGGTGTAAGTACTGACACGGCTGACAATTATTATAGTGGTCAATTCAAGGATTGGGGCACAAAGCAGATTGGTAAGGACACCCCTAATACATGGCGAACATTGACCTATGATGAGTGGCGCTATTTGCTAAATGCACGCAAGAATTGCAACGATCTTAAGGGATGCGCACAGGTGATGGGTGTCAATGGACTAATCTTGTTGCCTGATGATTGGCAAGCTCCAGAGGGTGTGACTTTTAAACCTGGTTTCTTCGAAGAGCAAATCAATAATGAAAGCGAAGCTAAAGCGGGATATGGTGCACATCAGTTTATTGATGAAACCGAATGGAAGGCACTAGAGCATGCTGGTGCAATCTTTTTGCCTGCGGCGGGTTATCGTATTGCTTGGGATGTGGGTAATGTGCAGTATCATGGTTTTTATTGGTCTTCAACAGCCAATTTGGCTAATACTGCTTACTATACATATTTTTCTTCGGGACTAGCAGAACCTCGTATTCGTGAACGCAAACACGCACATAGCGTGCGCCTTGTACGTGATGTGAAGGAGTAGTGCTTATGAACAAGGGGCAGTTTATAAAGTTATGCCTCGCGCGCGCGTACCTTATATATATAACGTACGCGTGTACGTATCTATAGAATGAAAATTGTCTATATTTGTATAGATTTGCAAACCGAATATTGCAAAATCTCCATAAGATAAAAAAATATCTTTCTAAATTTGGTCAGTTCGCTAAAAAGCAGTACCTTTGCACCCGATTTCGCGCCTAACGCAAGTGAGCGATTAGATTAAGCGAAAAGGGTAATGAAACGTAATGCTGAAAATCAGTAACTTACGAATAAAATGACTGAAATGGCAAAAAAAGTTGCTCAAAAATTTGGTCAGTTCGTAAAAAAGCAGTACCTTTGCAGCCGATTTCGCAATAAACGCAAGTGAGCGTTGAGTGGTAGCGAAAAGTGCTGTAAAAACGTAATGCTGAAAATCAGCCACTTACAATGAAAATGCAAAGTTTTTTGAAAAAAGTTGCTTAAAAATTTGGTCAGTCCAAAAAAAAGCAGTACCTTTGCAGCCGATTTCGCAACGAACGAAAATTCAAGCGAAAATAGTGATCTTTGAAAGTTTGATTAATCAATGATGTAGTACAAGAGAGCAGTAATGCTCAATTGGGAAACTGAAAACGTGTAATACGATTTTTATTATACGGTTCCCGTTAATAAAGTACACAATAGATTAAGGTTATTCTGAGCTAAACAAACAAATTTTATTTTACAACGA
>JAZOVR010000013.1:0-77611 GCA_045658785.1 Paludibacteraceae bacterium
ATTACACAATACAAAATCCCATAATGCCATACTTCGTGACTATGTAGATCATCTTCAAAATTTACAAGATAGAACAAATTCGTACTTAACATTGCCTATAAAGGATTGGAATGCTTGGGAATGGCAAGGATTTTACATATCGTTGGAAACAGAACTTGGAACTGGCGATTGGGGATATGTTGCTAATCCAAATGGTGGCTTTTGGGGATTTTATTGGCACTGGGAAAAGGTATCTTCAAATCCCGAAATGGAGTTGTATCTGCAATTCGAGCAAAATAAGTTGTGCGTAAAAGCGTACAATAAAAATGCTAAAAATGATGGAATACAATATTCAAATAAACTCATTAAATTTGCGAAAGAGAAAAACATACCAACTCTCCCTATCAAACGCAGAACAGGCATCACAATGACATTGACTGCAATTGATTTGCAAAATTTTGATACACTTGATATGCCAGACCTTATAAAGCAATTGAGAGAGATTGAAAACTTCCTTGACGAAGCAAGTAGATACTTGTAATCTTTTTCTCATTCTAAACCACATGCTCATCTCCTACTTATGCTAGGGGATGAGTTTTTATATTGTTACTCTTCTTGCTCGTATTCAATCGCTCCTTCGGCAAGGGGTCAGTGGTCTTCGGAAAACGGGAAACTGAAAAGTGAAACCAGAAAAGTCACAGATAAGACACAACTAGCCCACAGATTAGATACAGTGGTCACGTAGCCCGCAGGCAACTTGAAAGCGACCTAAAAGCCACAGAAAGCCCATAGATGTCCTAGAGATCTCCTATGGTGATCGCCTAACTTACGAAAGATCTATTGGAGAAATATTTTATGTAGGTCTTTCTCATTTTGAATAGTTCTCGGTAGCAATTCAATCGGCAATGGCTTTTCTTTGATGCTGATGTTCAATTGAACTAGTATGCTCTTTTCCTCGCTATCTTCTCGCGGGGGTCTGTATCCGACACGAATTGTGCGGTTATTGTCCGGTTATTGTGCGGTTATTGTGCGGTGCAATTCCCCCGAAGCTACTGCAAAAAAATGTAGCCTATGGCAAAAAAATAAACTTTTCTTGCACATATACATTTTTTTTTGTACCTTTGTAGCGATATTTGTAGTGAAATTAGCAAAAAGATGCATAAATCAGGTTTTGTAAATATAGTAGGAAATCCCAATGTGGGCAAATCCACATTGATGAATGTATTGGTAGGTGAGCGCCTCTCAATTATCACATCCAAAGCGCAAACCACTCGCCACCGTATCATGGGTATCGTCAACGGCGATGACTTTCAGATGGTATATAGCGACACTCCAGGTGTGCTGCAACCCAACTACAAGCTGCAAGAGCAGATGTTGGAGTTCTCGCGCTCGGCTCTCGTAGATGCGGATGTATTGCTCTATGTAACGGATGTGCAAGACAACCCCGATAAGAATGCCGACTTCCTAGAGAAAGTGAAGCGTATTAAAGCCAAAGTATTCCTGATTATCAACAAGATAGACCTTACTACCCAAGAGACCTTGGAGCAATTGGTGGAGTACTGGCACCGCGTATTGCCAGAGGCAACGGTATTCCCTATCTCTGCGCAGCAGAAGTTTGGCACCGACCAACTCTTTGCGGCTATCCGCGAGGCGTTGCCAGAGTGTCCACCATTCTTCCCAAAAGACCAATTGACTGACAAATCATCGCGTTTCTTTGTGGACGAGATGATTCGTGAGAAGATTCTGCTCAACTACGACAAGGAGATTCCATACAGCGTAGAGGTTGAGGTAGAAACTTTCCACGACGAAGAACCCGATGAGCAACACCCAGAGGGCATGATTCGCATTGGTGCGGTAATCTTTGTGGAGCGTGATAGCCAAAAGGGAATCATCATTGGCAAGGGCGGCAAAGCGCTGAAGCGTGTGGGTACGCAAGCGAGAAAAGAGATTGAGGCCTTCTTTGGCAAACCCGTGTTCTTGCAACTCTTTGTGAAAGTGGATAAAGACTGGCGTAGTTCGCAAACACGCTTGCGCCACTATGGGTATGATCTTAACTAGGTTATAGGACGCTCGCGATGCGAGCTATAGGACGGCGCAAGCGCCTATAGGTTAAAGGCGAAAGGCGAAAGGTTAGAGGCTAGGATATAAAAAACGCTCCTAATTGAGGAGCGTGTTTATTATTTACGGATTTTTTGTTCCCATTTCCATGCGCTAAGCAGCACATCCTCAATAGGCGTATCAGCTTTCCAACCCAACACATTGTTAGCCTTGTCAGGTTTTGCCCACACTTGCTCTATATCACCTTCACGGCGCCCAACTATTTGGTAAGGCACATTTACACCTGTGACCTTCATAAACGTATTGAGAATTTCCAACACACTCAGTCCGCGTCCAGTACCCAGGTTGAAGACCTCTACTTGTTCCTCTGCGTGATTAGAGAGCATTCGCTCAACGGCCTTGACATGTGCTTTAGCAAGATCAACTACATAGATATAATCGCGAATGCACGAGCCATCGGGCGTATTGTAGTCATTGCCAAACACCTTCAACTCCTTGCGAAGTCCGATAGCCGTTTGTGTAACAAAAGGCAAAAGGTTTTGTGGAACGCCATTAGGCAACTCGCCAATCATTGCAGAAGGATGAGCACCTATAGGATTGAAATAACGCAAGATTGTGGCATGCAATGCACTATTGGCATGCGCCTCGTCACGGATGATATCCTCGTTGATTTGCTTGGTATTGCCATAAGGAGAAAGCGCCTTCTGAATAGGTGCAGTCTCATCCACAGGTAAATATTCCGCAGAAGGCTGTCCATAGACAGTACACGAACTAGAGAAGACGATATTGCGAACATCATGCTTCTTCATTTGCTCAAGCACCGTGACAAGCGACATGAGATTGTTGCGGTAGTACATCAGTGGTTGTGCAACCGATTCGTTGACCGCCTTGCTAGCAGCAAAATGAATCACACCCACGATATCTGAATACTTAGTGAATACAGCATCCATAGCCGCAGCATCATTGCAATCCACTTGCTCAAAAGCAGGACGAGTACCTACGATAGACTCAATACCATCTAGGACATTTGCAGTAGAATTGCTGAGATTGTCCACAATGACCACCCCATAACCTTGCTGCATCAATTCTACTGCGGTATGCGAACCTATGTAGCCAGTACCTCCTGTAACGAGTATTCGAGCCACTACAATCGAGATTTAGAACAATTTATTTGGATATACACCAGCCTCTACCAATGCTTGGATCTTGTCCACTACCATTTGGCGGTCGTCTGCATAAGTAACGCCAAACCATTTAGCAGGAGTATCCAACACTTGGCAAGTAGCTTTGCCTGCCTTGATAAGGTCGTTCACCAAAGTAGGGATATAGAACTCTGTCTTAAGCTCTTGACCACTTACTTTCAAGAACTCCTTGAAGGCCTCTTCTGTGTACTCGAAATACTCAGGAGTAAAGCCCCACATGTTCATACTAACTGGAGTATCGAAAGGAATCTCTACCTCGTTGCCATTCTCATCTGGGAACACGATATGACCATCCTTGGACTCAATAGCTGTACGCTCTACTACATCGGTCAAGTAACCCATCTTGTCAGTAGCGCAAACACCACGGCTCACTGTACCATGCTCGCTCAAGGTATTGCCTACGCGGTAGCCTGCCATGCAGTATTTACCTTGTTGTCCATTAACATCCAAAAGGAACTTAGCCATTACCTCGAAAGACTCTTTGCCATAGAAGTCATCGGCATTGATTACCATAAATGGCTCGTGGATAAGATCTTTAGCCATCAATACAGCGTGGTTAGTACCCCATGGTTTGGTACGCTCTGGATTGCGAGTAAATCCCTCTGGCAAACAGTCGATACCTTGGAAGCATACTTCACATGGAACATGGTCTGCATACTTGCTGAGCACAACACGGCGGAAGTCCTCTTCGAAATCCTTACGGATAACGAATACTACTTTGCCAAAACCAGCACGCATAGCGTCAAATACGCTATAGTCCATGATTGTTTCACCATTAGGACCTAGACCGTCCAATTGTTTAAGACCTCCGTAGCGGCTACCCATGCCTGCTGCGAGAATAAAAAGAGTTGGTTTCATTGTTGTATAATTTAATGTTAAATATTATTCCATTTCTATTTCTAGTTTTCCACGTCTCTTACGGTGCTTTGCCCACAGGCCATACACCTCAGAGCAGTTACCTGCAGTGGTAAAGGCTTTGATTTGATTGTCACGCATGAATGCAAGTACATTGGCAAACTCCTCTTGGGTAAGCAATGCCTGAATCTCAATATATTCCTCACGGCTATATCCACCCTCAACACGGTATAGCGAACAGCCACGCAACAAGTCTTTGACAATATAACTGCGCACTTTCTCGTACTCCGTAGTGATAATACACACGCGCTTGCGTAAGTCCATGGTAGCAGTAAAATAATTGACTACTATACCATTGATCCATGTACCGATCAAACCAATCACCACCATACGGAAGTCATTGATCAAGAACGCTGTACAACAGATTAATGCACCACCAATAGAGACTGACATACCAATATCGAAATGCAAGTATTTATTGATGATTTTCGCCAAAATATCCAATCCACCAGACGATGCGTTGATACGGAACAAGATAGCTTGACATGCTGAAAGCAAGAACACAAAACATACCAAATCAAACCACACATCCCCCATGCCCAATCCAGCAGACATGACAGAATCTCTCACCTGTTCGAGTACCTCACCTGCACGACTCAATATATAAGGATTATTATTTGCATCCAAAACAGTTTCTCCCGCTTGTAATCGAGTCAAAATCTCGGGATTTTCGACCACTTTGTGTGTGAAAGAAGTGTAAGGATAAATACGGTCACATAACTGAGTCAACGGGCCAAGAATCATCGCCGTATAGACAGTCTTGGCACCGAACTCATTGCCAATGAGCAAGAAGGCCATAATCAGCAGCACGGCATTGATACCCATCACCCAATAGGAGAAAGTATCGGCTGTTCCGCCAAACAGAGTATTGAGCACGATACTCAAACCTGAGATGGTACCAATAATCAATTTGCTAGGCATCAAGAAATAGTACACAGCTACTGCGCCGATAGCAATACCTAGGTTCATGATGACGAACTCTTTCCAAAATTTCTTGGTGCCTAGAGCTTGCCAAAATTCCAACAACAACTCTTTCCAATACGCTATTGTAAAGTATTGTTTAACTGCATTATCCATAATATTAGTCTTTAATTACTAGTTTAGCTGTTCTACGAGTCAATTGACTGAGTAGAATGTCTCGTCCATCTTGTTCTTTTTTGAGTATTTCAGGGGATGTACCACGAATAGTCAATAGACTCAATCCCTCGTTCCATACCACTCGGTAGGCCTCTTGGAGTTGCTCAATGGCTGGTTTAACAAAACGAGTGTTATCCACGCATACAGATATAGTCACCGCACTGGATTGGATCAATGACACTTTTAGACGATTGCGATGGATAATATCAAATATGTGACTTAAACTCTCTTCCAATACAAACGAGAAGTCTTTGGCTCGCAAGGTGATCAACACTTGGTTGGTACGCCATATATACACCGGCACATGGATTGGTTCTGCTTCTGCCGCAATCACAGATCCTGGTGCTGTATGATCGCCAAAGGGCTTGACATATAATGGTATTTTCTTGTTTTCAAGCGGGCGGATTGTCTTAGGATGGATGACCTGTGCGCCACTATATGCAAGTTCGACTGCATCGTAATAGGTCAGTCTATCAATCTTGATCGTATCTGCCACCAATCGTGGATCGGCATTCAAGATACCTGGCACATCTTTCCATATGGTCACTGACTCAGCATCCAAGAAGTTACCCATCAAGGCTGCCGTATAGTCAGATCCTTCACGACCCAAGGTCGTGCGCAACCCATCAGCTGTTCCGCCTATAAAACCCTGCGTCACTACTACGCTTGGGCGATTAGAGCGATCCCAGCCAGTTCGAATGATCTGAGCAGAGGTCTGCATGTCCACTTGCGCCTCGCGGAATGTATTATCCGTGCGCAGGAGTTTAGGCATGTTCCACCACTCGGTGCGGATACCACTCTTGAGGAGATAGACAGCCACAATCTGAGTGGATAGTATCTCGCCCTGACTCACTATCTGGTCATAGTTTTGGTCATACGAGCAAGTGTGGTCGTACTCTGGCATCATAGGAAAGCGGATATCCTCATTGGGTTTGAGGCCTAGCTCCATAGCCAAATGCACATGGTAGTCTAATACCGCCAACCACTCATTATCCGCTGTCGCCTCATCTTTTTGCGCAAGCGCTGCCACTACTCGCTCCAAAGCATTGGTAGTCTTACCCATGGCAGAGATAACGACCATCAGGTCATCACCTGCACAGGCAACAATCTCCTTGAGGTTACGAACGCCACTAGCGTCTTTCACCGAAGCACCACCAAACTTATATACTTTCATCCCTAAACTCTAAAACCTAAACAAGGTTAGCCATCTTAATAGCTGTCACTGCACCTTCTACGCCTTTGTTACCTAGGCGGCCACCTGCACGGTCGAGTGCTTGTTGCTTATCCAATGTAGTGAGGACAGAGAAGATAACAGGACATGCGTTAGGATTTTTAAAACCACCAGTAGACGCTCCGCTACCCAGTGCATTCAACAAAGAAACACCTTGTGTCACAGACTGACACACATAATCAAAGTGAGGTGTATCCCCCTGAATTACGCAGCCTATAACAATCACAGCATCAGCTCTCTTGAGCATTCCAAATTTCTTCTGACCACTCACATACAATGCAGCGCCATAGGTCAGTTCTACGGTACCAGGCACATGCATTACATCAATATTTTCTTCTCTCACACCATGCTTGAGCAAGGTATCAATCGCACCCTGTGCCAAGGCATGGGTAATTTCGCTATTCCAATCAGCTACTACAATAGCATAGCGCTGACGTGAAAGCACGTCAGCGCTAGGCAATTCATTCGCATTATATTGCGACAAATCAGTTGTCATAAGAGTTAACAGTTAACAATTGATAGTTAACAGTTGATGTAATTATTCTGCAATTGCGATATATTTCTCAATATCTTGAGCCTCAGTAGAAGCAGGGTAGTCCGATTTGATAGTCTCAAACGCTTTCTTTGCAGCTGCCTTATTGCCAAGCTCAAGGTAAACCAAACCAGCTTTCTTCAAGCTCATAGGAGCAATGATGTCATTGCCAGATTTAGCAGCACTTTCGAAAGCCTTAACTGCTTTTGCATAATCATCCATTTGCACATAAGCGTCACCAAGAAGTTGCAACGCCGCAGGCTCTATCGTAAGATCATCCGCAGAGAACTTGCTCAAGTATGCTGTAGCATCCTCATATTGACCGAGTTGGTAGTAGCAAACACCTGCGTACAAAGCAGCTAACTTGCCACCTTGGTAGCATTTATACTCATCAGCAATAGCCTGAAAACCAAGACACTCCGCATCGTCGCCATTGAGAGCTTTCTCCCAATCACCCTGCATGAAATAGGTTACAGCTTTTGCATTCTCATTGCTTACCTCTACTGCTTTTGGTTTAATTACATAGGTATTCAATGCCAATACCCCAATTACTACCAATGCGACAATAGTAGTTGCCCAAGTCAGTTTGTTTTGATTTTTCTCGATCCACGCGCTGGTGGTGTTGAGGGCTTCTTGTACGTTTTCAAGATTTTGATCCTCTACAGTTTGTTTTTTCTTTGCCATATTCTTAGTTTTTAATAAATTTCTACTGTTCTTTTGGTAAAATCGCGCTAAGGTACAACTTTTTTTTCAATCTTGCAACACTTCAGCGTTTTTTATTGAATTTAATAATAGAATCCCAGACCTAAAGATACAAATTCTACTTTCGTTAGGTGGCTTTTCATCATTGCTTGCACGAAAATGCGCCAAGGCAAATGGTAACGCATGACAACTGAAGTATATAACCAACCATCAGGATATCCCGCGCTACCAGCATTGAGCAAATCATAGGAGTAGAAGATGGGTTTATCAATTCGCCCTGTAGTCGTTTTCTCCGCCTCGTCTTTGGGTTCAAGCTGCCTTACTGGATCATGCACATATGCACCTACATGCAAACCTGCCGTAAACTTCCCTACTATAAATTCTGGCTGAACACTCACTCCCACGCGCCAGCAGTCACCTAGCTGTGCTGCAGCCAGATTTGTCTTACCAAACTTCGTTTCACGTTGCACATATGCGCCATCATAAAAGACATCCACACCGCCTCCTAAACGAAATATTGGATGCGCCTGCCAATAGGCAGATGCATGCATGGAAGCAACAGCAAATGTCTGATTATCTTTGTAATAAACCTGCCTTCCACCAGCTGTACCCGAAACGGCCACCGACCATCTTTTGGTCATCTTATCTGCCTCATCTCTCACATCTTCATTCTCAGATACATCCGACCAATCATACTTGACTGCCACTTCTCCTGCGAAGATATTATACCCCGAATTCGGCTGACGTATACTACCATTGCTTATATGATACCAACCACCTGCCAATGAAATTCCCCAGCCCTTAGCAATCAAAAAATTCATATACAATGCCTCTGGGAAATATAGATTAGTTGCACTACCTATACACTCATTCGCACTCGTCACATCCATAAACATATGCCCCTCAGGCACCGTATTACGATAAGTTTTGGTCATAAACGCGACACCTACACCAGGGCGCAGACCTAACTCAAAATGTGGAATACGCACTAAAGGGATATCCATATATATATAAGGTGTGATAGCATGTCCCAATTTCTCATGTCCCATATGCCAATATCCTAGCGCAGCCCCTACACACGCACCATTCCATTGCCGTAGCGCCCTCCATTCAGGAGCGAAAGCGATATTGAGCTCCGCGCCATAGACTGGTGCATGCCATGCGTGGGTCGCCACTCCATCATTCACGACTTTATCTACCTTGCCATCAGGCATTACTCCACCCCCAAGAAAAGAGGCCGAGATAGATTGTATAAAAAAGAATAGAGATAATATCATCCTAAGCGGCTTATTCGAGTTAATTCACTCTCGTCTAGCAACTTAATCTTTCGTCCATCCAAGCCAATCAAACCTTCAGAAGCGAACTGCGACAAAGTACGAATAGCATTAGAGGTTGTCATATTAGACATATTCGCCAAATCTTCACGCGCCATATACATTGCAATCGTAACTCCGTCTCCTTCAATACCATAGGTATCTTTCAACCCTAGTAAAGTCTCAGCCAAACGTCCACGAATATGCTTTTGTGTAAGACTTACTGTCTGTGACTCAGATATACCCAAATCTTTGGACATAGCAACCAAAACTGCATAACAGAATTTATTATTTTTCTGAATCACTTCTAAAAAAGCATCGCGCTCTACGTAGTAGAGAACTGATGGCTCTAAAGCAGTAGCAGATGTAGAATGTGCATCTCCGGCCATTGCGCTACGATAGCTAAAAGTATCTTTGGGTTTGAGCATTCGAATAATCTGCAGACGTTGCCCAACTCCTTCCTTAGACAAACGGACCGTTCCTCGTACTAACATGACCACATGTCCCGTCAAATCACCCTCATTATAGATGACTTCATTCTTGCGAAAATGCTTTAATTGAGTATGTTGATCAATAAATTCCTTCTCCTCTGGGGTCAGATAATCCCAGACAGGATTGAGTTCCCAAAGTTTTCCATAATCTTCTTGAACCTTACGCATACGTTTGCAGTTTTAGAACAGACTAACCTAAATTTGGCGACAAAGGTAGTAAAAAAAAAGCAAATACACAAGTTTAGCAAGTGAAATTTTGAAAAAAGATCAAATTTATCTCCAACACAAAGGTATTTAATAGTGAAAAAAATAAAAAAACTACACCATTCCTTGCGTATATGCAATTTTTGTAGTAACTTTGCAGTCTAATTTTGGATAATATGGACATTTCAGTAATAGTACCCTTGTACAACGAAGCCGAGAGTCTACCTGTGCTTCACGACTGGATCGTGCGTGTTATGGAAGCGCACCAATTTAGTTATGAGATATTGTTTGTTAATGATGGTTCAACCGATTCATCTTGGCAAGTAATTAAGCAATTGCAAGAGAAGAACAATTGTGTTCATGGTATTTGTTTCCGTCGCAACTATGGCAAGTCGGCTGCATTGTACTGCGGTTTTGAGGCAGTTAAAGGTGATGTAGTAATTACCATGGATGCCGACTTACAGGATTCTCCCGATGAAATTCCAGAATTGTATCAAATGATTGCACAAGGTGGATATGATCTCGTAAGTGGCTGGAAGCAAAAACGATACGATAACAAGCTCACTAAAAATCTTCCGAGCAAGTTGTTTAATGCTACCGCTCGCTGGGTAACAGGAATCAAGTTGCACGACATGAACTGTGGGTTAAAAGCCTACCGCCAAGAAGTAGTGAAGAATATAGAGGTATTCTCCGAGATGCACCGTTATATCCCATATTTAGCCAAAAATGCAGGATTTACTAATATTGGAGAAAAAGTAGTACAACATCGCAAACGCGAATTTGGTGTTAGCAAATTCGGACTAAACCGTTTTGTCAATGGTTATCTTGATTTGCTAACTCTTTGGTTCTTAAATAAATTCGGCAAACAACCTATGCACTTCTTTGGTCTGGTAGGTAGTGTAATGTTCATTTTAGGTTTTATCGCTATCATCGTGGTAGGAGGAATGAAGCTACACGCATTGGCCAACGGAATACACGCTATGCTTGTAGGAGTAAACCCATATTTTCACCTCAGTATATTGATGATGATACTAGGATGCATGCTCTTCCTGGCTGGCTTTTTAGGCGAACTCATTATCCGCAACTCGTCCGAACGCAACAACTATCTAGTTAAAGATAAGTTCTAAAAGTACCAACAGTATTCACCAGTTCCAAAGTGAAGAAGAGCGAGATATTTGATTACTACCGTACCGCTACTACATTCTCAGAAGATGATATAGCGGATTTCTACGTCTATACCCAAGATACAGGTCAACCCAAAGACGGATTGATGGCTATTGCTGGTCTGACAGTCAATCTCATTGAGAACCAGTGGAACAAAGACAATCTCATGCTTCTTATCACCTGCTGCGACGGAATCTCGCCAGAGGGATTTGAGCGCGTAATTGTAGGACTACTATTAGTGATGATTCATCACGACACCTACATTCGACGTGACCGCACATTATTAGGTGAAATACAAGAAGTACTCACTTACGCTCCAGAACTTAGTTTTACCGCATTAAGCAATATCGCACGCACAACGCAAATGCAGCGCATGGAGCAATTTAACATGCAATTAACCAAAGAGTTACTACCTCTCATTAACCATCGCGAGACAAACGAATTTTACGATATTATCCGCAGTCGCCAAAGCGAAATGGAGCATATAGCTAAGATGCAACTTGACCAGAATTTTCTAATTTTCCGCGAGTTTTACAACATTCCTTTTTTTCATGAAAACGCATCTAATTGGCTATTACCATGGACAGACGAAGCGCTGCTTAATCTAGAAGAAGCCAACCGCCATGAGGTAGAATCTCTCATGCAGTTGTGGCCTTTGTGCGATAGTGACAAATACGCACTTTGCCACATGTATAAATCGTTTAAGCGAGTGATTCAAAGCCAATTATCCATTGACACACTTCAAGAAGTAGGAATGGATATGCATGGAAAATCCATCGTAACCAATGGGTATGTCCAACAACTGTATCGCTATTTTAGGCTATCTCCTTTCGCAAAAAGCAAGCCATTCGAAACGGCGAAACAATTGCGTGATTTATTGGTATATCGCCTTGTGGTCGTGGGTACAAGAGCTCAGCAAACTATCAATCAGTTGCTAGCATAAGCATCAAAAAATGACAATAAAAACACTTTTTTTTACAAAATATTTGGTCAATTCAAAAAAAAGCAGTACTTTTGCAGCCGATTTTGGTAATTGACCTACCAAAATAGATATTCAGCTAAATATCCGGAAGGATGGGTGAGTGGCTGAAACCAACAGTTTGCTAAACTGTCGTACGGGTAACCGTACCGGGGGTTCGAATCCCCCTCCTTCCGCCAAGAAAGAGGATGCAACCATGAATGTGATAGCGTCCTCTTTTTATGTAAAAATACTTGATTATGAAAAGAACAACTATCGTCATTTTAGCCCTAGCAACTGCTCTTCTGTTGGTTGCTTTGGGGTTCTGCATCAAACAGTACTATCACTTTGCCTTTGTCAACTTCAAGAGCTACGACAATAAGGAGCATAGCTACCACGTATATCCAGAGACAAGTGCAGATTCGATTTTGACAGAGATGTTGGGTGAATATGAGATGCTTTCTGACCTAGCATGGAGCTTGCATTGCAAACATTTCCAATATACCCGCCCAAAACCAGGACATTATCGTTTCGCTGCCGAGATTAGCAACCGGGACTTGATACGCCGCTTGCAAATAGGCGAAGAAAGTCCTATTAGATTGTCCTTTACACAATCTATTCGCACACGCGAGCAACTAGCTGGTCAGATGGGCAAGAAGCTACTATTGGATTCAACAGAAGTGATTCAACGTCTGAATGACAAAGAATACATGTCCCATTTTGGTCTAACTCCCGAGACTGCTGTTTGCCTATTTATCCCAAACACCTACGAGGTATATTGGACCATGTCAGCGGACCAGCTATTCGCGCGTATGTATAAGGAGTATCAGCGATTCTGGAATGAAGAACGCCGAGGGAAGGCTTCTAAGATAGGTTTAACTCCAACAGAAGTAGCCACTATAGCATCCATCATCGCCTCAGAGACTAACAAAAAAGACGAATACCCTACAATCGCCTCTATTTATATCAACCGTTTGAAAAAGGGGATTGCCTTGCAGGCATGTCCTACCGTCATCTTCGCGGTAGGTGACTTTAGTTTGCGCCGCGTACTCAAACGCCATTTGGCTATAGACTCTCCCTACAACACATATAAGCATCGTGGTTTACCTCCTGGTCCAATTCGTTTAGCACGCCCAGACGTGATTGATGCTGTACTCAACGCTCCAAAAACGGATTATCTATACATGTGCGCAAACCCAGATTTCTCTGGAACACATATATTCTCCTCCACATATGCTAAACATAGTGCTGTAGCACGAGAATATCAACGCGCACTCAACCAACGAAAAGTGAGGTAAAATTTGCATATATCAAAAAAATGCATTACCTTTGCAGTCGCGAAATAATAACAAGATTATTTCTTTGACCAAGAACATTTAAATAATCTATATCATATGAAGAACATCAAACTTCGACTAACCGTAATGAACTTCCTCGAATTTGCCGTTTGGGGAGCGTATTTAACATCTATGGGTACCTACCTTGCTACGCACGGTATGGCTACCAATATCGGCTGGTTCTATTCCATCCAAGGTATCGTGAGCCTCTTTATGCCTGCACTCATGGGTATCGTGGCTGACCGCTGGATTCCAGCAGAGAAAGCATTGAGTCTTTGCCACGCACTTGCAGGTACCTTTATGATTGCCACAGGCGCCTACGGTCTCATGGCAGGCGACGGCGTAGTTTTCTCTACCCTCTTCTCGCTCTACACCGCTTCGGTAGCATTCTTCATGCCTACCCTTGCGCTCAGCAACTCCGTGGCTTATACCGCATTGACACAAGCCAACCTCGACACCGTGAAGGCTTTCCCACCTATCCGTGTACTCGGTACCGTGGGCTTCATCGTTACCATGTGGATCGTGGACTTATGCGGTTTCCAAGCTACTCCAAAACAATTTATCGTCAGCGGTGCGCTCAGTATTATTCTCGCCATCTACTCCCTCACTTTGCCTAAGTGTCCAGTGAAGGGTCATGTGGAGAATAAATCGCTCGTGGAGGCACTCGGATTGGAGTCATTCGCTCTGTTCAAACAAAAGAAGATGGCAGTGTTCTTCATCTTCTCTATGTTGCTCGGTATGTGCTTGCAAATCACCAACGGCTACGCTAACCCATTCATTACCAGCTTCGGAGCTATTGAGGAGTTTGCCGACACCTTCGGCGTACAACATGCCAATATCTTGATCTCTATCTCACAAATCTGCGAGGCATTATGTATCTTGTTTATCCCATTCTTCCTCAAGAAGTTCGGTATCAAATCGGTAATGCTGATGGCCATGTTTGCTTGGGTATTGCGCTTCGGCCTATTTGGCGCGGGTGACCCAGGTATGCCAGGTGTGATCTTATTCGTATTGAGCTGCATTGTCTATGGCTTTGCTTTTGACTTTTTCAATATCTCTGGTTCACTCTATGTGGATCAAGAAACCGACCCAAGCCAACGCTCTAGCGCACAAGGTTTGTTTGTGATGATGACCAACGGTTTTGGTGCCACTATCGGTACCTTGGCTGCACAAGCAATTGTTAATCATTTCGTGAATGCCGAGTCAGTGATTGCAGAAGGTCCTATGGCTATTTGGCAAGGTTGGCAAACCAGTTGGTATATCTTCGCTGGCTTTGCCTTGGTTGTAGCTCTGGCATTCTGGGTAATCTTCCCTAAAACCCCAGTGAAGAAAGACTAATCGACGGCAGTCAAAAGATCTTAATACACTTATACAAATAATCGCCATTTATGCCTACGCATAGATGGCGATTTTGTTTGTGCGATTTAAACAGTTTATTTTCCGCATTTCATACACCAATCTGCACATTTCATACATTTTGCACCAAAATATTTGCATAACTCAAAATAAATCACTACTTTTGCAGAGAAAATTAGAACATTAGTATTAAAAAGCACATTCACATGTTCAGAAAAGAACTCTCATACTACTTCTCGACGCCGATTGCGTATATCGTGATTGGATTGTTTTTGTTGGCAGTCAGTCTGTTCCTTTGGGTGATACCGGGACAATGGAATGTCATCGAGTCGGGCTACGCTCAAGTGGATGGACTGTTTCAAATCAGTCCATGGTTGCTCATGCTTGTATGCCCTGCGCTGACTATGCGTTTGTTTGCAGAAGAGCGACAAAGCGGCACATGGATACTCTTGCGTGCGCAGCCCATTGCGCTATGGAAAATAGTTGTAGGCAAATACATGGCAGCGTTTGTGCTGACCGTGTTGGCGCTGTTGCCTTGCATTGTGCACTACTTTATTGTCTTCTATATGGCAGAGCCGATAGGCAATATCGATGGCGGACAATTCGTGGGGTCAATGATGGGATTGGTGTTCTTGAGTGCATCGTTTACGGGTATTGGACTACTATGTAGCACATTGACTAAGAGCCAGTTAGTATCATTTATCTTGGGCGGAGTGAGCTGCTTTGTATTGTATTGGGTAACACTGCAAGACCACTACAGCAGTATCTCACGCGGTGTGGTAGATTTGCGCGATGTGGTATTCTTCCTGAGCGTGGCTATAGCAGCGATGATAGTGAGCATCTTGGTGCTGGAAAAAGCTGAAAAAAAGTAAAACCACATTTATTTAGAAATATTAAACGACAATTTATGTCAATTAAGATGTCAATTATTGTCAATTCTCGAAATATGATTTTGTTTTTGCCCATATGAATGCAATTAATTGCATTGGTGGGCAAAACAACAAAAATAATTTATGACACGAATCGGTTTATTGAGCGATACACATAGTTATCTAGATCCACGCGTATTGGAGCATTTTGCTGAGGTGGACGAGATATGGCATGCGGGCGATATTGGTAGCGCCATGGTGCTGCAACACTTGCGTGAGTTCAAGCCCACGCGAGCAGTGTATGGTAATATGGACAGCGGCGATGTACGGTATTCGCTAAGTGAGTTCTATCGCTTCCGTGTGGAGGACGTAAATGTGCTGATGACGCATATTGGGGGCTACCCAGGGAAATATAATCCATGGTTGTTACCCATGTTCAAGAAAGAGACACCACAATTATTCGTCTGTGGACATAGCCATATATTGAAGGTACAATATGATCCTACCTGGCAGATGCTGACTATGAATCCTGGAGCGGCAGGCAAACAAGGTTGGCAGACGGTACAGACACTATTGAGATTTGTGATAGATGGGGCTGAAATTCGAGATTTAGAGGTGATTGAGTTAGAAAGACACTAGCCAAACGCTCCGAAAACGTATGTTCTACAACATGTTTGAGCCATTTTAGCCAAAAACGTGTTGCACAACATATAAAGAACTCTTGCGGGAATGGTAAAAAAGCAGTACCTTTGCAGCGGATTTAAAAATCGACACAATCTTTTTTGTACCTTAAAAAATCAAACAGACTAATACCGTGGAAAAAAAGCCGTCGTGAGACGGCTTTTTTCTTTATATAGTATTACGTAACGAAGTGAAGAAATACCATATGAGAGGCGTCAAAATGACGGCTTTTTTCTTTGTATATTTGCATATATGCAAAAAAAATTGTACCTTTGCAGGTTAATTTTTCAAATTAAAAAATAGCGATGCTTCACACCCCTTATACATATCGTGCGCGCAACTACATAGCTGCAGTACGCAGGTATATCTGCCTATTGGTATGTATTATTTTCAGTATATCAATCAATGCTAAAGTGCAAGAAGTGCGGTTGTTTGGCTACGTATTGGACTCCGACAACCGCGGTATAGAGTTGGCGAACGTGTATGTAGAAGGCACTACACATGGTACAACCACCAATAAGAATGGTTATTACGATATCACCGTAGAAATGTCAGACACCATCATCATGGTATATTCTATGATTGGTTATGAGAGCATACGTCAGCAGTTATACACTCAGAATCAAGTACTTGGTGTGAATGTAGTCCTCCCTACCAACGAGGAGATGCTCAGCGAGATCACGGTACGTGGTATCCAACGACAAACAGGTACGATGGAGCGCACCGATGTGAGCGTGGCACGATTGATGCCCGATGCCACAGGTGGCGGCATTGAGAGTCTGCTCATCACCTTTGCAGGCGTAAGACAAAACAACGAGATGAGTAGCCAGTACAATGTACGTGGCGGAACCTTCGACGAAAACTCGGTGTATGTCAATGGTTTAGAGGTACACCGTCCATTGCTTATCCGCAGCGGACAGCAAGAGGGATTGAGTTTTGTGAATGCTGACATGGTAGAGAGCGTGGACTTTTCCGCAGGTGGCTTTGATGCCATGTATGGCGACAAGATGTCGTCCGTATTAGACATCCGTTATAAACGTCCTACTCAATTGGAATCTCACCTGAACATCAGTATCTTAGGTGCAAGCGCCTACCTAGGTTGGGGAGATAGTTTGCAGAGTCAAATGCACGGCATTCGCTACAAGACATCCAAATATATGCTCGGTGCTTTGGATACCAAAGGCAACTACAAGCCCAACTTCGTGGACTATCAAACGCAAATGACGTGGAAGGTAGGTGGAAAGTCTAAAGTCGAAAGTCAAAAGTTCTGGGAGATAAGGTTCTTGGGTAACTTCTCGCAGAATAGCTACGAGTTTACTCCTGACTCATCAGTTACAAGCTTTGGTGGTATGCAAAACGCCGTGAAGAACACTATTTATTACGAGGGCAAGGAGAAAGATATGTTCCGCACCGCCTTTGCTGCACTGAGCGCATACGGCAAAGTACATCCAGAGGTGAAAGTAGGCGTAGATTTGAGTGGATTCTACACCCACGAACAAGAGACATACGACATCCGTAGCGAATACATGCTTCGCCAACAAGATATGAGTGGCGAAGAGAGTAACCACGGTGGCAATGCCAACAACGAAATCACCACCCCTGAAGGCAACCAAAACCTACTCGGCAAGGGTGAGTTCCACGAGCATGCACGCAACACCCTGCAAGCCAGCATGATAACCCTTGCGCATACGGGCGAATGGAAACGCGGTGAGAACACCTTGAAATGGGGTGTGAGTGGACAATTGGAGATGATCAACGACCGCATCAGCGAGTGGGAGTGGCGCGATTCTATGGGTTATAGTTTGCCTAATCTGGAGCAAGAGATGGCACTCTACTACGCCATGAAAGGTACCACACGCATGCAGAACGGTCGCCTGCAAGCCTATGCGCAAAATACCTATCGCTGGAGCACGGAGCAAGGCAAAGTATTCTTAACCGCAGGTATGCGCCTCAACTACTGGACTTTCACCAATGAGGTGCTTCCTTCCCCTCGCGTGAGCGTGGTATGGATGCCAGGCTGGAAGCGCGATTTCACGTTCCGTGTGGCAACGGGTCTGTATTACCAAGCGCCCTTCTACAAGGAGTTGCGCCAAACCTACCAAGACGAGAATGGCGTGTATCGCATTCACCTGAACGACCAACTCAAAGCGCAACGCTCGTATCAATTGGTACTCGGTACCGACTATTACTTCCGCGCGTGGGGACGTCCGTTTAAGTTCACCGCCGAAGCGTATGGCAAATATATGGACCGCATGGAGAGCTACACCGTGGATAACGTGCGCGTGCGTTATTCGGGTAAAAACGATAGCGAGGGCTATACCGTGGGGTTAGACTTGAAGCTCTTTGGCGAGTTGGCACCAGGTGCCGATTCTTGGGTTAGTTTCTCCACCATGCGCAGCCGTATGCGTTTCACAGACGACAAACACAATCTGGGATGGATTCCTACCCCACAGGAGCAACGTTATAACCTTACGGTTTATTTCCAAGACTACCTACCCCAATTGCCTCAATACAAGTTGCACCTCAAGTTCATCTGGAGCGAAGGTTTACCTTTTGGTTATCCCCGCAAAGAGGACATGCGCTATTTGGGACACATGAGCGACTACAAACGTATCGACATCGGTGCCAGCCGCACCTTCGCTGCTAGTCACGATAAGTGGATGAAGAAGTCGAAGCATGTAGATAGTTGGACGGTGCAGTTTGATGTATTCAACCTGATTGGTTGGAAGAACGTGAATAGCTACTACTGGGTCACCGCCGCTGACGGCATGCAATGGGCAAGTCCGAACTATCTAACCGGACGAATGTTTAATCTGAAAATAGATGTGAAAATCAAATAGTTATGGCAAAGATAGATGCACAAGAAACCCCGATGATGCGACAGTTTCGCGAGATAAAGAACCAATACCCTGATGCGGTATTGCTGTTTCGCTGTGGCGACTTCTATGAGACCTATGCCGAAGATGCTGTACGAGCAAGTAAGATTCTGAATATCACGCTCACTCATCGCAGCAACGGCGCAAGCAAAGAAGCCAAAGCATTGGAGATGGCTGGCTTCCCCTTCCATGCGTTAGACACCTATTTGCCTAAACTAGTACGAGCAGGATTGCGTGTGGCTATTTGTGACCAATTAGAAGACCCTAAACTGACTAAGAAGCTCGTGAAACGCGGTGTGACTGAGTTGGTTACGCCTGGTGTGAGTTATTCGGATACTACTTTGCAGCAGAAAGAAAACACCTGGCTGGCATGTGTAAACTTTGGCAAGCGCGAGGTGGGTGTTTCGTTCTTGGACATATCTACGGGCGAGTTCCTCGTTGCACAAGGCACAAGCGATTATATTGATAAACTATTGGTAAACTTTGCGCCTAAGGAGGTACTATATTTGCGCGGCAAGAAGCAAATGTTTGAAGCGGCTTTTGGAAGTAAATACTTCACCTTTGAGTTGGACGACTGGATGATGACCCACGATGCGGCAATGGATAGACTGACCAAGCAGTTTCAGGTGCAAAACTTAAAGGGCTTTGGCGTGGAGCAATTGCCTGAAGGCGTGATAGCAGCAGGTGCTATCCTACACTATCTTGATGCCACACAACACTTGCAAAATGGTCATATTCAGCATCTTAGCCGCATTGAGGAGGATAAGTTCGTATGGATGGATCGCTTCACGATTCGTAACTTGGAGCTATTGAGCGGACAGCGCGAGAATAGCACTACGCTTTATGATATCATCGACCGCACGACGACCCCAATGGGCGGACGACTGCTGCACCGTTGGTTGGCATTCCCGCTGAAGGATGTACGTGCGATTCGCAACCGTCAGACAGTGGTAGAATACTTATTCCGCCATCCAGAGGAGCGCGAGATTATTCGTGAGAACTTAGAGCGTATCATGGATATGGAGCGCATCGTGGGCAAGATTTCTACAGGCAGGATATCCCCTCGCGAGATGGTGCAACTCAGTGTGGCACTCAATTGCATTGCGCCTATCAAGCAGATCTGTGAGAGCGCAACCGATAATTCGTACTTGCGTTTGCTCGGCGAGCAACTCAGTCTGTGCAGCGAGATGTGCGAGAGAATTCAACGCGAGATTACTCCTGATCCACCTGCCGTACAAGGTCGTCCAAATACCATTGCACGTGGCGTCAACGCCGAACTAGACGAACTGCGCGACATACAAGCCCATGGCAAGGAACGCCTCCTGCAAATACAGCAAAGAGAGATAGACGCTACTGGTATTCAGTCGCTTAAGATAGGATACAACAATGTGTTTGGCTATTATTTAGAGGTACGCAACACCTACAAGGATCAAGTGCCAGAGACATGGATTCGCAAACAGACTTTGGTGAATGCCGAGCGCTATATCACACAAGAGCTCAAAGAATACGAAGATAAGATTCTCAATGCGGAAGGACAGATTCAGATTATTGAGACACGTCTTTATACCGAACTGATGTTGGCATTGACCGAGTATGTACCACAAATGCAGATGGATGCCAACGTGATAGCGCAGATGGACTGCTTGATGGGCTTTGCGCGTGTGGCGGTGGAGAATAAGTATGTGTGTCCTGCTATCAACGATAGTCTGGTGATTGATATTCGCCAAGGTCGTCACCCTGTGATTGAAAAGCAATTGCCAATGGATGAGGAGTATGTGCCAAACGATGTGCTATTGGACAACAACGGGCAACAGATTATCATCATCACGGGTCCGAATATGGCAGGTAAATCTGCCCTACTCCGTCAGACAGCACTCATCGTGCTGATGGCGCAGATGGGTAGCTTCGTACCTGCAGAAAGCGCCAGCATTGGTGTGGTAGATAAGATCTTCACGCGCGTAGGCGCAAGCGATAATATATCATTAGGTGAGAGTACCTTTATGGTGGAGATGAACGAGGCAGCAAGTATCTTGAACAATCTCAGCGAACGCAGTCTAGTACTCTTTGACGAGTTGGGTCGCGGTACCAGCACTTATGATGGTATCTCCATTGCTTGGGCAATTGTAGAGTATATCCACGAACAAAAGGGGCATGCGAAAACATTGTTTGCTACCCACTACCACGAGCTCAACGAGATGGAAGAGAGTTTCCAACGCATACGCAACTACAATGTGTCGGTGCGCGAGGCCAACGGAAAGGTAATTTTCATGCGTAAGTTGGTGCGCGGTGGCTCGGAGCATAGTTTTGGTATTCATGTGGCAAAACTGGCAGGTATGCCGTCGTCGATTATTCAGCGTGCGAATCAGATTTTGAAAGATTTGGAGCAAGGAGCAAGGAACCAGGAACAAGGAGCCAAGGAGACTATAGGTAGTGGCAAAGCTTCGGTGAGTGCTCCTGGAGGTATGCAACTGAGTTTCTTCCAATTGGACGACCCTGTGTTGGAGCAAATACGCGATGAGGTGAAGACTTTGGACATCAACAACCTGACCCCATTAGAGGCACTCAACAAACTGAGCGAAATTAAGAAATTAGTTGGCGGGAAATAAGCCATAAGTGGCTACATAAAAAAAACAAAACAGGGGAAATCCCTGTTTTGTTTTTTATGGAATCACTTATACAAGAAACGTTTGATACTTTTCTTTGGTGTTTTCTCAAATGGTTCTTGTTTCACCTCAATATCGTGAACACGAGAGTATGAAGGGAGCAAGTCGTTGAGTTTTTTTAGGTTCTCTTTCATCATTCGCTCCACCTCAGCAAGTGAGAATCCCTTGGTAGCCTCCTCATCTGGGAAAACAAGACCGATGAGTTTGCCCTCACGCTCTACGACTACGGACTCGGCTACACCTTGCTGGTTATTGAGTTTATCCTCAATCTCCTCAGGATAGATATTCTGTCCGCTAGCGCCGAGGAACATGGATTTGATACGACCGCGGATGAAGATATTTTGCTTCTTGTCCATATAACCTAGGTCGCCTGTGCGGAGCCACCCATCTTCGGTGAAAGCGGCACGAGTAGCCTCTTCGTTCTTGTAGTAACCCATCATCACGTTCTCTCCACGTACAAGAATCTCGCCTTCGCCTTTCTCGTTCGGGTTATCAATCTTCGCCTCCATGCCAGGGACAGGTGCACCACAGCTACGACGTTTGAAATACTTAGGTGGCAGACCGCTGACCAGTGGTCCACATTCGGTCATACCGAAACCGATTGAAAGTGGGAAGTTGACATCCATGAGGCACTTCTCAACGACTGGGTTCATGGCAGCGCCACCGCAGAGGAAATAGCGCACTTGTCCGCCGAAGGCCTTGACTAGGGATTTCTTGACATAGGCACGAATGAGGTTCATGATACCTGGTGTGTACCAACAGAATTTGAGTACTGCCTTGCTGAGTAGTGGATCGAGTTTCTTCTTGTGGATCTTCTCGATGACCAATGGCACCGTAGCTACCAAGTATGGATTGACATCTGCCATGGCTTTGAGCAATAGACTAGGAGTAGGTGCTTTGGTGAGATAGTAGATAGTTGCACCTGCGCTGAAAGGATATAAGAAGTCTGCCAACTGACCGAACATATGTGCTAATGGGAGCATTGACACTACACGTTGTCCAGGTTCAACTGGTAGGATATGCTGACCGTTCTCGGTGTTGTTGCTGAGTGAACGATGGCTGATCATCACGCCCTTGGGCGAACCTGTAGAACCCGATGTGTAATTAATCAGTGCCAACGAATCCAAATCGATCTCGCCATCTTGCACGAGAGAGAAGAAGGTATTCTCGGTGAGCGTACTCTCCTCGCTCATGATATGCTCTACATTACCCTTGTAAGGCTCTGCCAAATGGATAAAAGAGAAATCGTCCATGGACATGATGGCTTGCAATTCAGGCAACTGTTGGTGTTGCAACTCGCGCCACACATAAGGTCCTACGATGAGCATCTTCGAGTCGGAATGCTCAATGAGGCGTGCTAAGTCTTCTGCCTTGAAGTCTTGCAAGAGTGTTACAGCTACTGCTTTGTATGACATAATCGCCATATAGCTTACTACCCAGTTGGAGCAGTTGCGGCTAGCGATGGCAATCTTATCGCCTGGTTGAATACCCAGTAGGCGGAACAGTTTGTGAAAGCGACGCACTTGTTGTGCTACTTCTCCATGGGTGTACTGTGTTTTTTCTCCGTAATCTACAAAGGCGACATCTCGCCAACGATTATGGATCACCTGATCCATATAATGTAAAAAATGATGTTTCATAATTTAATTTTGAATTTTGAATTAAGAATTTAGAGTTAGTTTAGCCTCTTACACTTCTGAACCTCTAAACTCCTAAAGTGGTTAATATTTCCTCCCGTGTAAAATCCTCTCCTACCTCTGTTGGGCGACAAGGCACCTCGGCTGGTGCGTGCGCCGCATCAAAAGTAAAATAAGTGCACGTACACTCCACAAGAATCTCCCCCTCTGCACTTCTGATTTCGCCATCCACAACGGCAATATTGCGTCGCATCTCGCGCAATCGCGCACGCAACTCCACATACTCTTGTTCTATTGCCACAGGTTTGCGAAACCGTGTTTCCATTTTGGCAGTTACCCCCGAAGATTGCAACTTATGAAATACAACCCAACCGCATATCTCATCGAGCAACACAGACTGCACACCTCCGTGCAACGTGTTAATCCACGATTGATAGCAGTCCTTTGGCTTCCAGAAACTAACAACATCTTGTCCATCCTCATAGAAGCGCATCTTTACGCCATACGGGTTGGTTGGGCAGCAACCAAAACAGTTGTAGCCCTCTGTACCTATCCATGGGTTTTTAATCTCTCGCATGTAACTCCTCCAATAGTTGTTGAAAATTCACATTATTCGGTTCTTCCGCCAGCAACTCCGCACATAGCGCTATTGCCTCCTCTTTCCTACGCTGTTTGCTTAGGCATTGGATATAGGTCATCTGGACTGCACGCCTATTCCAGCGCTCGTAGTCAGCACCTGCCACGCCATACAAACTATCCGCCTTTTGAAAATATTCCAAAGCCGCTTTCTTACTGCCAAATGGGCTGTAGAACTCTACATTTCCTTGCATGGACAGCACAAACGGATCATTGGCATTCAACTCCATCGCACGCTGGATATTGCTGAATATCCCTTTGGCGTATTTCATCAATTGACTTTTGTTCAATGCCAATTGATAGGTGTAAACACTCGCCAAATAGGCGCAATATCTCTCCTCTGGCAATTCGCCTTTCATCGCCTCAAGATGGGTAGCCAAACGCTGAATCAACTTTTTACCTTTCTCCACATCGACTCCCAACATATACGCTGAAAAACCGTATTCATAATTCAGCAGCTGCTTCCTCTGCTCCGTATCCAAACTGCTCCAATCTGCTGAATCAATATAATGTTCCCACACGCTCATGTCGCGTGTGGTGTATGCCTCATACAACTGCTGGTTCGAGTACTGTGCACAGCACAGACTCGAAACCATCAGTAATATGGGCATTAGCAATCGGATCACTTGCCCTCTTGCTCAAGCATCAAAGTGCGAGTAGGTTGGTCGCACACCTCAGATGGACCGTAGTATTGGATTGGACCTGGATAGATGTAGCTGAGTTGTGGGTCAGCCCAATCTGCGCGGTGAGCAGCCAAGTACTTGAATGGCTCGCCGTTGAGGTCCACCAATGCCTTTTGGATAACTGGTTTCATCTTACCGTGGCGACGCTCCATATTCATCATCATGGTCACAGGTACACCACCTGCTACCCACTCGCAAGCAGGTTTGGTGAGGTTCTTGACGAGTGCCATGTAGCCAGTCTTGCCCGCTGCGATGAGGTGAGCAGCAGTATTACCGAGGCTGTAGCAGTAGTCTGCATCGAAGTTAGATGGCATAGCACAACGACCTTCGTAGCCGAAGAAGTGGTTGAGGGCAGCGAACTTGCCAGCGTACTCCTTGGTTGCCTTGAGCTGAGCAAGACGTTTTTGTACCATTTCGATGAGCAGTTTCTCGGTCTCGATTTGGCTAACCATCACGTTGCCGTGAGGGTCGCGGTCGAGGGTGAGTTGCTTAGCAATACCCTTTGGCAAGCTGCGATAGAGTTCGCAAGAAGCTAGTGTGAGTTTGCTCTTCACGTACTCACGCTTAGCATCATCGCCCTCAAGAGCTGCAAACTCCTCGTTCTCAGCGAGCATGTCGTTGAGCTCTTGGATGAGCACACGCATAGCAGGGATAAACTCGATAAGACCCTCTGGAATGAGGATTGTACCGAAGTTGAGACCTGCAGCAGCACGAGCTACGATTACCTCTACGATTTGCTCTACCACTTCGTTGAGGGTCATGTTCTTAGCCTCTACTTCCTCAGAAATGAGGCACACGTTAGGTTGAGCTTGGAGAGCGCACTCGAGTGCGATATGGCTGGCAGAACGACCCATGAGGCGGATGAAGTGCCAATACTTCTTAGCGGAGTTAGCATCGCGTTGGATATTACCGATGAGTTCAGCGAAGGTCTTACAAGCGGTATCGAAACCGAAAGAGGTCTCAATCATCTCATTCTTGAGGTCGCCATCGATGGTCTTAGGGCAACCGATGACTTGGATACCGCAGTTCTTTTGGAGATAGTACTCAGCGAGTACGCAAGCATTGGTGTTAGAGTCGTCACCACCAATAATCACGATAGCCTTGATACCAAGCTCGTTGCAAACCTTGATACCGTTGTCAAACTGCCATGTTTCTTCGAGTTTGGTACGACCCGAACCGATGATATCAAAACCACCTGTATTGCGATACTCGTCGATGATAGCAGCGTCCAACTCAGCATACTTGCCATCTACCAAACCGCTAGGACCACCAAGGAAGCCATAGAGTTTGTTCTCTGGGTTGATGCGTTTGAGAGCGTCGAAAAGACCGCAGATTACGTTGTGACCACCAGGAGCTTGACCACCAGAGAGGATTACACCCACGTTGAATGGTGCCACTTCAACTGCCTCGGCAGCAGGTTCAAACTCGATTACAGGCATTCCGTAGGTGTTAGGGAAGAGCTTTTGAATCTCTTCTTGATCCGCTACGGATTGCGTTTTTGCGCCTTCTTTGAGGCTTACATTTCCTTGCAAAGCTACTGGCATCTTAGGTTGATACGCAGCACGAGCAATTTGCAAAGGACTCTTTGTCATTGTCATACGATTTATAAATTTAAAAAAGTTTTAATAGTTTTAACTGTCTTAAGTGATTTCTAATTCCGCCGCAAAGGTACGAAAAATTTACGGAATATGCAAATGGAACTACTCCTTTATTTCCTTTATCTTGCTTTTGTATATTTCGAATCCTTTTCTCGCGCAGTATTCCTTTTTCATACCAGCAGGCACATATATTCGAAGCTTCTTGTTGTACTTTGGATCTCCAAAAGCCTCTCTCCCAATGCTCATCACACCGCGTCCTAAAGTTACAGACTGGAGCTTAGTGGAGGACCACCCACCAAACGCGTTATCTGCAATAGTACATACATTCTCAGGAATAACAACCGAAGTCATTCCGCAGTCATAGAAAGCATAGCTACCGATATGCGTCAATGATTGAGGCAAAGTAACAGATGTGATATATTTGCCATAGCTGAACGCATAATCCTTAATTTCCTTTACCCCCTCAGGAATCACCAGGTCAGTCACCTCCTTGTTGTCAATATACAAATGCGTCCACCTACTCAATGGATTAGAGGATAGGTACCGAAATTCAATAGTACACCAACTAGTAATATCGCCCATATAGTTCACTCGCTCCAATTTGTAACAAGTCTCATACGCACTAGCTCCAATAGTTTTTATGCTTGCTGTTAGGGTCACTGATTCTAATGATTTCATACCACGACAAAATTCCTCTCCAATATATTCCACTCCCTCTCCAAAGGTAATTGATGTTATTGTTTTATTCCATCTAAACGGAGAAAAAGCATCCTTTGATTGCCAAGAATCACTCGTCGGATTCCAAACCACAGATTTGAGAGAAGAACCTTCAAAAGCCCAACCATCAATATCATTAACATTTTGAGGAATGGTAATGGATTTCAATGAAGAACATCCCTCGAATACCCGCGAATCAATGCTTGCCAAACTATCTGGCAGCATAACAGATTCAAGAGCAGAACATCCTTCAAAGGTTTTATAATCGATTATTTTAACGCCATTGGGTATCACAATGCTTTTAAGCTTACTACAATAACAAAAGGCATTTGAACCTATCCTTATAATACTTTCAGGTAGCTTAATTGATTCTAAAGCTGAACATGACAGAAAAGCATGATTATCTATCGCAACCACACTATATTCGCATTCCTCCCAAGTAATAGTTTCAGGTATCACGATGTTTGTCACTCGATATTCATCAACCACATCATCTACTTCTACCATAGACTCGTCGCCCCCATAATATCGACTGAATTTCAAGTCTCCAATCGTTACTGGATCAGCGGGGAATGGTTTGGCTGGTCGGACAACGCCTTTTTTCAAGCTATACTTGACCGTCTTCTCCTTATTCTCTTGCAAATTGACTTTCAGTTCTTGCTTCTGATAGCCCGACTTCGTTACTCGCACGGTGTGTTCACCCACCAACATATCGTTTACCACCAAGGGCGATACTCCCACGCGATTGCCATCCACATACACCGTAGCATCCGCTGGTGAGCCATTGACAATCAGGGTGGAATACATCGGTATAGGAGCATTGAGCGTAAAGGTCTTACCTGCAGATGATGTAGTTACCTCCACATTGGTGTAGGCAGACTTATGGCTTGCCAAGCGGGTCTCTATCACGTACTTACCTATCTCCAGTGTACCAGTCCAGCGACCTGTTCCCAGGCGCTTATTATCCAACCATATCTCCGCTTCCGCTTTCGTTTGCAGGGCGATTTGCGAGTAGTTAGATATCAGAGAAGGCGTCAGCGTGTGCGATTTGTTCTCCGCAATGGTGATGGTGGTGGAATAGTCCTTGTACTTATCCTTATATATATCAATTAGGTATTCACCCGCCGTCAAACTCTTTTGGCTGATAGGTATCGTACCCCATTGCGTTCTCTCTTTCGTCTTTTGATTGGTGACGTACACGAAAGCCCCTTTGGAGGTGGCATTGCCATTGATACTTAGCCAGCCAAAGGTAGGCTTCAGTTGGACTGTGGTAGCAGATTTCTTGCCCTCTGCCACCACTACAGAGGTAGTAAATGGATGATATTGATCGCGGATGACCTCGATGGTGTAGTTGCCAGCCATCAGTTCCTTGCCATCTACAGGAATCATTCCCAGTTGTATCTTCTCGTGGGTCGCTTCCGAAGTGGCATACACCATAGCCCCTTGTTCGTTTTGACTACCAATAACACTTAGCCAACCAAATTTAGGTTGGAGCGTCACAGTCTTTTCTGTCTGTGTGTCCGATACCGTGATAGTTCCTTCCTCGGCATGGTATCTATTGGCAGATATCCGATAGCGGTAGGTTCCCCAGTCTAAGTGTTCGCTTGCGATACCCTCTTCGACCTGCCATGGTTTGAACACATTGCCCTCTTTTGCCACCTCTACGATTGCATCCGCAGGCGTAATACGGAACTTGAAGTACTGACGTTTAGGAGCTCGAGTCGTCGCTACTTCGGGATCTTGCATGGGGATATAATGCACCCTGCCAGTATATATCCTATTGGAACGCAGAGTAGGTTCGTCCAAGATCAATTTCTTCTCGCAACCATGTCCACAAAGCAAATAGACCTTGCTTACTGAGGAAGGCACCAGAAACAAAATCTCGTTATCGGTATCCGTATTCTTGGCCTCTATACCACGACTACGCAAGTCCAGCGAAAGGTTGTCGATGGCATCAATGACGTCTCTGCCAGTTCCCTCAAGTATAATACGAACCACCGCATATGGGAAGGGGTCGTCATAATCAGGCATCTCAAAGTCGCCAAACTCGTTTTTGTATTTTGAAAGTACGCTCGTGTACTCCTCTATCTGAAAGTTCTGCTTGATTTGCACCTCTTGTGCGAAGGCCCATGTTGCTATCGCAGCCACAGACAACAGCAAGAATAATCGCTTCATATGCACCCGTTTTCTCTAACGATTAATACACCAACTTATCATAGTCATTCATTGTAAAGTGCTTGTCAGGTTGCCATGCACGCACACGAATCATAGGATGCTCGCTATCGCTGGTATCAATGAGCAAGAATAGATAACCCTGGTCGCCATAGTTGTTAGAGAAATAGTCTTGTGCCAGACTGATACCATACAAATCATCGTTGCGACTCTGCTCTAATTTGGTGTCTCCAAACTTGATATTGATCCACTCTTTTCTCGTTCGCTTGAGTCGTGCAATATACTCCTTTTTCGATGTTCTCTCATAGACTACCTCTTCCCGATTGAGGAATTGTGCTTGCGCATGGTCCGTCACCACATTTTCTGCTTTCTTCACTACACGTCCAGTGATGATGATCGCATCATCGGAGAAGATGGATGCGATGTAATTCCAGTTTTGCATAGCAAAAGCAGTCTTGTAGTTCTCCATAAAGTTTATCAACGTAAGTCGTGCTGTCTCGTCGATGTTTTTAAAGCCCATGAAGCTTCGCGCAGCGCGTTCCTCAAGGGTGAACTGCACACCATCAATGAGATTATCTTTGAAGGTAAATGCCACATTCTCGTATTGCGTTGTTCCGTGAGAAAAAGAGAACGCCATCGGGATACTTCGACACTGCACTTCGTCTCCCATTCGTATAAATCGATAGCCTTCGGCAGTGATTATACGTGCTTTGCCATATTTGATCAAGCGTTCGAACTGTTTGTATCCTACAGGTGTAAAGATTTTGGCATCGTATGTATATTGTTGCTTGCTGATGGCAGCGCATACCGCAGCGATAGTTTTCGCCATCTGCATCGAATCAGCAGCCGAAACTCTGTGACTATCTTCACACACCAACTTCGCCACGATATTTCGGTGGATATCGGTAGAAGTATGTGTATGAGCCATGATGTTCGTATTATCCGAAATAGGTTTCTTGACCACAGGTACAGTCTTGTCGGCATATTGGTCATAGCGATAGGATGCTTGGTATTTGTCAAATAGCAAAGGCAGTTCGGGGTCAAACTGCATCTCATCTTCGCACTGATAGTCCAGCAACACGTGTATTTGCTTAGGTGTGTTATTTTCAGGCAAGAAGGCTTGTCCCCAGCCGTTGATGAGTTTCGTATTTGCGCTCCACCCATCGTTGGCGTTATACTTATATCCGATATTGCTAATAGGCTCTCCGTGGTAGTAGAAGCTGAGTTTGAGTTCATCTTCCGAATCGTTCATGGTACCATCGCATGTCACCACGACATCCGTCAGTACCGATTGGATCTTAGCAGGCAGATAGTCTTTGGCATATTCCTCGCTACCGTCGGCTAACTGGAGCTTGACTTCACTTTGCGTCTTAAAATCAAGATCTGCCAACAACAGTTGCGCAGCATAGAGATGTCGCAACACATCTCCAATTGCATTTTTGCTCTTATCTAATCCGTTCTCAGCACGCTTCACGTATTCGTGGATTTTGTCTATCTTCAATTGTTGTGGTATCTGCCCAAGCAAGTTTCTATTATTCAATGTCTGCTGTTTGATGTCGTCATACTCTTCCTTTTCGTCGATATACGAATCCTCGTCGGTATGTGCGCCAAGGAATAGGAAGATGGCATCCATATCTCTTAGTTTCTTGAGTATTCGCTGATAGGACGCATCGGCATCAGCCAGTTCGTTGGAGCGGATATGTCCATCGGCATTGTCAAGGAAATTGCGACAATGCTCAAGTTCCTCGCCCAAGCGTTTTTTGTAGTATCTTACGGCTATTCGCTTTTCGACATACGCCACAGCATGTCCAACGGTCTTATCATTGATTTGTACCTTGACCTCAATGTCCTTGGTCAGTAGCGTATCATTGGTCATGAGTGCTTTTTCGAGTGCGCTTCTCACCTCGTTGTGCAGATTATCTTGAAAAGTCTTGTTCTCACCTCTCGTCATAGAGCGCTTGACTAGTTTGGCGATATACTTATCCGTCTCATATTCAGCCCATTCCACAGGTCGCACCTGTGCCCAATCCACCTCGCCACTGCGCATATCGCCGCACTCGGTAAACTCGGTGTATTCGGGTTTGACAAGTCCATTGAAAGCCACTTGGCAGAGCAAATAGGCTCTGACAGCCCCATTAGGCAATGCCTCAAAATGCTTGCATACTACGCGCAGAGGTATCTTGAAGTTCACATCTTTTAGTTTGAGTTCTCCCCCCTTCCGTGCCTCTTCCAAGTCTGCTGTATTCATACCTACGCCCAACGCATGCAGGGCATTCTGCCAAGCGGCAATCTCAGCGCCATTGAAAGCAGCCTCCTCGGTAGCGGCAGTATGAGTGGTTACTTCAAATCGATAGGTGCCATTCTCTGCTTTGGGAGTAGTAGTTACCCATGCTGGCAGTTCTGCCGCAACAGCTTCGACAGCCAGCAACATCACGATGACCAATGACCATGCCTTACAAATACCATGAGATAGATTTTTTTTCATTTTTCTAATCATTTATAGTGTTAAACTTTCATTATATTTCATGCTTGACAGAGTTGTGCAAAAGCACAATTCTCACACGTTTTCTGTTTCGGAGCGGGATAAAACGGTATATTCATATCATAAATCTCCTTGAGCAGGCTGTGTAATTCTGTTTCGAAATCCTGTTTGAGTTCCTCGTTCCACGATAGTGGCATGCCCGTTCCCTTGTAGCAAGCGGCAGTAGGTGTGGTGAGGTCGCCCAACTTGCGCACAGGATATAGGTGAGGCACCAGATTCTGGTAGCGTTCTTCCGAAAGCCAACAATACATGAGCGTTTGCAAAATCTGCTTACTGCATTTACTGCGTATCATCAGCGCATCTTCCGCCGAATCGACCACCCCAAACACCTCTGGCATAGAGGTAAAAAGCAGGTCGGTAGCACCCGCCTTATAGTCCACTATTCTTGTTTGTCCCGCTTTGCTATCCACCCTATCTACTACGCCATGGAAGAGTAGTTCTCTGCCTTCCAAATGCAACGTGCGTTTGAGATACAACTCCGAAGCGAGGTATTGAAATGGCGTTTGGGTGTAATCATAATTCAACGTCTGAATGACATATGTACGAACCACTCGCTCAGCAAGTTGGTCGCCTTGAAGGTCATGGAGCGATGGTAAAGCGTACCAAAAAACATCATCCTGCACTTGATGCAAGAGGGTTTGTATATCCTGTTGCGTTAGATTCTTTCCAACGAAAGGCTGGTACAAATGTTGCATCGTGGCATGCAGTACAATGCCCAATGTTCGATCGCTCACCAGCACCCTCTCATCCGCTTGAGGCTCTTGCAAGCCCAGCACATATTGATAATAGAACCGCTTTTGACAGGTCAAATAAGTCGTCAACGCAGTTGCAGATAGTTTATGCAGATTCTGAAGACGCTCATCCTTCGCTATGGGTTGAATGTCAGCATTTTGAGACAAGACCAGTTGGTTTGTCACCACAATCTTTTTCACCTCTATTCCATACTGCAATGTCAGCTGCTGCATATAGCGCGACACTTCGCCCGAGTGTTGCCCATCGACTGAGGAATTGGTAATCAACCATACACGTTTGGCATAGGTAAGCATGCGATAGAAGTTATAGGCAAAAATAGCATCCTGGCGTTCAGATGTAGGCATATCAAAACCTCTACGAAGTGTATAAGGGATAAAACTATTACCTGTAGCGCGTCCAGGATACAATTCGTCATTGAAGCCAGTAATAATCACATTATCAAAAGCCAAAGCACGTGTCTCCAGCACACCCATCACCTGCAAGCCATCCAGCGGTTCGCCTGCGTAAGCAACAGTACTTTCTAAAGTCAACATCTTGAGCAGTTGCTGCATATCCGCCACAGAGAAAGTTATCCGCGCATATGCTTCTAACGCAGCATGCAAGCGGTCGATTACCTTGGTCAATTGATAGATTCCTTCCGAATTTTCAGGAGTGTGCAGGGTAACTAAATATTGACGCATCTGAGACAAGAACGCAGCAGCACTTTCAGGCATGGGGTGCAGTACCGTTTCTGGATATGCTACTGGCATATAAAGCGACATCGCTCGAAGCGGATATCCCATCGTCACATTGATCTTGCTGACATTTTCAGGAAACGCACTCAAAAGAGGTATCAACAGTTGCTCATCTGGCAGCACCACCGCAGTGTGGGTCAAATCTACCGAATCCTTTGGAATATTCTCCGACAGAATACGATGCACCTCATGCACTTCACCCACAGTAGAGGGGACGGAAATACAATTTATCTCTGGTGCTACATATTCGCAGGGAGGGAGCAAATACCTAGCGTGAAACAGACGGCGATTCTCCTCCAAAAAGAGAGAAGCTCTATTTTGCGGATCAGAAAGAAAAGGACCATCGTAATCAAAATAAAAATCAGCTCTGCCCATCGCCTGCAAGCGCAGCATCAGTTCGCGCTCAGATGCTGTCAAAGCGTTGAACCCAATAAACACATACTGACCGCTGAAGCGCGCAGGAGCAATCGTATCCCAATGCTCTATCACCTCACGATGCAGCATACCCTCATAGGCTATCCCATCACGCAACAAACTATCCCGCAATGCCCTATACAACGGATAAAGAATATCCCATGTATGCAAAAAACGAGTATGCAATGTACCATGCGCATGGCGCTCATCCGATACATGAAACTCCTTCCAAAAACGTGCCAACGCATTGCGCTGATTTTCTGTCAAATAAGTAAAATGTTCATCTATCCTATGCCAATCACGTACCGATGAAAACAAAGCCTCTACGTGCTCTACCAGATGATTGTCTATCTCTGAAAAATCCGCCAACATCATTTTGCCCCAATAGATAAAACGCTCCAGCGGCTCTGCATCAGGACGCAATTGAGTATATTCCTCGTACAAGCGGAGCAACAACGTCAGCGAATCAGCTACCTGCAAATCCGTCAACTCAGCAAAACACTCATTGATTGTCATAATACGAGGGGAGAATAGTGGCTTATCTACACACTCAGACAGATACTTGCGGAAGAAGAGTCCCGCACGATGATTGGGAAAGACAAACGTATAATGCTGCAAATCAGCACCTAACTCCCCAAAAAAAGTCCTTGCTATAGATTGTAGTTTACTCTGCATTGCGCCAAAAGATTTTTTTTACACACCGCTTCACACTCGAAATCATGGACCAGGTTTTGCTAGCAGGAGGTATCTCCATCAACAGCGTATCCACATCGGGATCTCCAGTCAACTGTTCAGGATAAACAACCATCGAGCTAAATAGCGTAAAATGCTGTGTCAACATCGTTGGAATAGCCTCGAAAAGAGGATGATAACTGGCTGTGGACTTACGCGACGACAACAGCACCAACATATCATTTTCAACAATCGTCTGAGAGATGATGCCCACCTCTTCCCAACCATCCATATTGCGGAACGAAGCACGCAGATATTTGCCTGGGCGGCGACACATGGTCTGCAAAGCCACCTGCGTATCTGGGTGCGCATAAAATACAACTTTCGCTCCTAACTCACCAGCCAATCTACGAACCAAACCAAAACAGGTAATAAAGTCGCGCTCCTTCTCTGCATAACGAGGCACTGCAACGACAAGACGATTGATGGTATTAATGGGTTGCACCTCATTATATACTATCACCGACTTACTGGTATGTTCTACCATATTTGACACATCTTGCCAGTCCGCCGACTGCTTAATCTCTATATTGTCCAGCGAAGCCATCTCAGCGACCTCTCGCAACGTAGGACGCAAGTCTTTACCCACCGAAGTGAGCAACCAATAATCGTCTTCGTGATCGGCCTCCAACTTAGCGTTCTCCTGCAACGCTAACTCCTTGGCTGCATGTTCGGATATAAAACTAGCAGTAGTACACAGTATCAAAATCATCAAGACAGAAGCATTCAGCACATCCGAAGACAAGATTCCCATCTGGTATGCAATAGTAACAATTGCCAATGTACCTGCCGCTGTGGCATGAGAGAGACCAAAAACCAATTGACGCTCGTGTTTAGAGAAACGGAATACGAACTGAGCAATCCAAGCAGATAAACTCTTGCCTATCAACTTCGTGATAATCATCACCGACGCAATCGTCAAGGTAGTCCAACCACTCCAGAAAGCATGAATATCTATCATCAAACCAACACTAATCAAAAACAATGGAACAAAGATGCTATTGCCAACAAAGTTGATGCGTCCCATCAGTGGGGAACGATTAGGCAACAAGCGATTGAGTGAGACACCACATAAAAAGGCGCCTAATATACCTTCCAAGCCTGCTAAGTCCGCTAACAACGCACTACCAACCAGCATCAGCATCACAACCATAAACTCGGAAATAGGATCGCGATAACGCTTAAAGAACATACGAGCAAAGCGCGGGAAAAGCCATAATACGCTTAGCAGGAAAACTACAACCAAAGACAACTGGATCGCATAGTCCATGATACTCTGCGCTGAACGACTCCACCCCTCTACTATCGCCAATACGATGAGTGACAAGATGATAGCTACCATGGTAGCTCCTACCGTAATATTGACTGCCACATTCTTCTGCACACCGTATCGACTAACTATAGGATAGGTCATCAGCGTGTGACTACCATACATTGCACCTAGCAATAGACTAGGCAGCCAACCAAAGGGAAGCAAAAATCTGCTTGTAATCAGCCCCAAACTGAAAGGAATAAAAAATGTACACAACCCAAAAAATAAAGAACGATACTTGTATTGCTTGAAATCATTGATATCAATCTCACTACCTGATTGAAACATGATATACAACATACCTAAAGAACCCAAAATCTTTATCGTTGAACTCTCACCTACCAGATTCAATACTGAAGGACCTATCACTATACCTGCCAAGATAAATCCCACAATACTTGGCACATGAATATAACGACACAACAAGGGAACAAACCATATCATGCCTATAACCAAAGTCAATATCAACAACGGCGACAAAGTCATCTAAACTTTCACCTATTCCACACGCCTTTTCATAATTCGGGCGCAAAGATACTATTTTTTTACCAATTAGACAAATAACAGCCCATTTTTTTTCATTTTCTACTTTATCTAACTCATATTTCGCACAACACATAGAAAAATTTATGCACATTTTTTGGCAGAGTAAAATATTTTTCGTACCTTTGCACGGTAATTTTTGCATTTTTGTGAAGAAATTAATAGTATTAACCATAAAAAACGAACTTACTTATGTTTGAAAATCAACCAAAAGGTCTGTTTGCATTGGCGCTTGCCAACACAGGCGAACGATTTGGCTACTACACCATGTTAGCCGTATTTGCACTCTTCCTCCGTGCGAACTTCGGATTGGAAGCTGCAACCGCAGGACAAATCTATTCTACCTTCCTCGCGTTGGTATATTTTTTGCCACTCGTAGGCGGTATCTTGGCTGACAAGATTGGCTACGGAAAGTGCGTAACCATCGGTATTATGGTTATGTTTGCAGGCTACGTTCTGCTCGCAGTACCATTGGGCGCAGATAAACTTGCTATGGGTGCAATGATTGCTGCATTGGTACTCATCAGTTTCGGTACTGGTCTATTCAAAGGTAACTTGCAAGTGATGGTAGGTAACCTCTACGACGATCCTAAGTACGCTGACAAACGTGATGCTGCCTTCTCACTCTTCTACATGGCTATTAACATTGGTGCGATGTTTGCTCCTACCGCAGCGGTGAAGATCATGGATTGGGCACAAACCAGCCTTGGCGTAAGCGTGAACGACAGCTATCACTTCGCTTTCATGGTAGCTTGCGCATCACTCGTATTGAGTATTGCTATCTACTACGCATGCCGTCCTTGGTTCAAACACGTGGAAAACTCTGCTAAACAAGTGGCTGCTACCGGTGGCGCAAAGGTAGAGGAGCTGACTCCAGAGCAAACCAAGAAGCGCATCGTGGCACTCTGCCTCGTATTCGCTGTGGTAATCTTCTTCTGGATGGCTTTCCACCAAAACGGTTTGACACTCACCTACTTCGCTAACGAGTTCGTACAACCACTCTGTACAGGCGTTCAGACCATGTGGTTTGATATCATCAACCTCGTGATGATCGTGGCTATCGTTTATGCTGGTTTCTCCCTCGTACAAAGCAAAGAGAAAAAGACCAAAGTTATCTCTGGCGTCGTAATCGCAGCAGCTTTGGGCGTGTTGGCATACAAGTATTTGAATATTTCTGCTGAGGGTATCACTTTGAGCGCTCCTATTTTCCAACAATTCAACCCATTCTATGTAGTAGCACTCACCCCATTCAGCATGGCACTCTTCGGTGCACTCGCTAAGAAAGGCAAAGAGCCATCTGCTCCACGCAAGATAGCACTCGGTATGGTGGTAGCAACTATCGCGTATATCGTGATGGCTGTAGCATGTATCGGACTCCTTACTCCTAACGCACAAGAGTTGGCTCGCGTAACGGGTGATCCCACTTTCGTAAATGCTAATGTATTGATCTATACATACTTGATTCTCACCTTCGCTGAGCTCCTTCTCAGCCCAATGGGTATCTCTTTCGTAAGTAAAGTAGCTCCTCCTAAGTTCAAAGGTATGATGATGGGTGGCTGGTTCGTGGCTACCGCTATCGGTAACTACCTCGTTTCTATCGGTGGTAACCTTTGGGGCGACATGCCATTGTGGGGCGTATGGAGCGTATTCGTAGCTGTTTGCGCTATCGCAGCTATCTTTATGTTCGCAATGATGAAGAAACTCGAAGACGCAACGAAGTAATTTGTTTAGAGGACGGCACAAAGTGCCTACTGTTTAGTGAACGCGCCTATGGGCGCTACTGAAATAAAAAAACTATGAATAATCTTATTCAAGCAATAACCGACTACACGACAACTTTGGAGCAGAAACTCTCTGCTCTGGAGGCGCGTGTGGCGCAACTCGAAGAAGCCAACGAGGCGATGAGGCGAGAAGGCGATGAGGCGAAAGCCTTGATTGCCACGCTGCAAGCGGAAGTGGCTGCATTGGCGGCGACTGGCGTAGCAGTCACACCAGTTGAAGAACCAGAAGTGGAAATCGAACTCATCGTAGAAGATCCACAAGAGCAAGAAACTCCAGAAGAGTTGGTAGAAAAACCACAAGAAGAATCTGCAGAAGAGCCACAAGAGGAGCCTGCACAGGAGATGCCACTAGAACCACTAGAATCACTAGAGATAGTAGCGGAAGAAGAGCCAGTGGTAGAACCAGTGGCAGAACTAATTGTAGAACCTGCGCCACAACCAGAAGTAAAGGCTGAGCCAGTAGCAGCTCCACAACCTGCTCCACGTCCTGTGCCACAACAAACATCGTTGTTTGGCGCTGCCGTAGAAGATATCCGCCAAGCCATATCCTTGGGCGACCGTTTCCTCTTCCAACGCGAACTCTTTGCAGGCAATGGCGAATTGATGCAAAAGACTTTGGACGAACTCAATGCGTTGGGCTCATTGGAAGAGGCCATGGATTATGTAGCAGATAACTTCGAGTGGGACAGCGACTCTACCGCCGTACAACTCTTTGAGAACGTACTCAAGAGACGCTTCGCTTAAAGTTTAGAGAACGCCCTTCGGGCTACAGTTTAGAGTTTAGAGACAAGAATATGCTATACGTAGTTCCTACACCTGTCGGTAATTTGGAGGACATCACTTTTCGTGCGCTGCGCGTACTGAAAGAGGTGGATTTGATTTTGGCTGAAGACACCCGCACCTCGTCCGTGCTACTAAAGCATTACGACATCCATACACCACTGAAGAGTCATCATAAGTTCAATGAACATGATACTAGTGATGATATGGCTACTCGTATTGCTGCGGGCATGACTGTGGCGCTGATTTCCGACGCTGGTACACCATGTATCTCCGACCCTGGATTTATGTTGGTGCGTGCGTGTGTAGAGCGTGGTGTAGAGGTGCAATGTCTGCCTGGTGCCACCGCATTTGTACCTGCGTTAGTGGATTCTGGTTTGCCTAATGACCGCTTCTATTTCGAGGGCTTTCTACCTCAGAAGAAAGGTCGTCAGACACGCATGAAAATCCTTGCAGAACAGACGCATACGATGATTATCTACGAGTCGCCCTTCCGACTGGTGAAGACCTTAGAACAACTGGCGGAGGTGATGGGTGGCGAGCGCAAAGCAAGCGTTAGTCGCGAGATTAGCAAACTACACGAAGAAACTCAACGAGGCACGCTTTTGGAGTTAGCTGCACACTACAAACAAACACCTCCTAAAGGTGAGATTGTGCTGATTATAGAAGGAAAAAAGGAATAGTTTATTCGTACAAAAAAATATATATTGCCATTTATGTTTACCGCATAAGTGGCATTTTTTTTTATAAAAATTTGCTCATTCCAGAAAAAAGCCGTACCTTTGCGGCACTGAATCAAAATCTGAGAAGATATTAGGTCACTTCTATAAATTCACCATTTAAGAAATTTAAGAAGATTGACCATTAATAGTTATAGTTGGACATTTTTATATACTTTTGGCTTTTTATAGGTATCTTGCTGTTTGTCAATCAGTCACAATGCCCGCATTGCTCCCTCTTTTCGCACAGCAATCTACTCAATAAAAACCTCAAAATCATTATAAATCAATTTATAGAAGTGACCATGAAGCAGATACATGATGAGAATCGTGGCTATCGGATACTTCTCCCGCTGGTAAACTGGATGTTCCGACATTCGTACCGACATATCAAGTACGTAGGCGAGGAGAATATACCACAAGACGGTGCTGTAATCTTTGCACCTAATCACACCAACGCGCTGCAAGATGCGCTGGCGGTGTTGTCAATCAATTCCGAGAGAAAAGTATTTGTTGCTCGTGCGGACATTTTCCGTAAACCGTTGTTTGCTAAGATATTAGGGTTTATGAAGATTATGCCTATCCGTCGCATGCGCGATGGTGCGAGCGAGGTGCTCAAGAACGATGAAACAGTCGAACGCGCTATTGACACCCTTGGTGAGGGTGTACCTTTCTGCATTCTGCCAGAGGGGACTCATCGCACTAAACACTCGCTATTGCCATTAGGTAAGGGAATCTTTCGTATCACTTTGCGTGCCAACGAGAAATTCGGACAAGAGAAACCAATCTACATCGTGCCTGTGGGGCTGGAGTATAGCGACTGGTTCCACCTCTGGGATACTCTCATTATCAATATTGGCAAACCTATCAACATGACTCAATTCATCGCTGAGCATGCAGATTTAGAGCAACCTAAGTTGATTCTTGCTATGCGTGAAGAACTCACCAACCGCATGCGTGAGCAAATCCTTTGGGTGCCAGATGATGAGAATTATGAGAAGAACTGGGACAAACTCAGCCACAATCGCCCAGCTAATAAGAACTGGTTTCCAAAACACCGAATGCCGAAATGGCTATTGCTCTTGATGTTAGTTTTGATGTCGCCTCTCGCATTGGTGGCAGGTGTAGTGACATTGCCATTGTGGTTGGCATGGCTGATTATCCGTTGGGCTATAAAAGACCCTGCTTTCCACAACTCGGTGCAGTTTGTTTGGCAATTGATTATCATTCCTTTGACTGGATTTATCACGATGCCATTTTGGATGTTCTTGCAAGAGTATATGTACCTTGCTCGCAAACTCAACAAACCTGAAGAAACAAAATAAAGACCGCGTTGCTGTTAGATCAGGCATAAGCCCTGTTAGATTGCTTCGCATAAAACGAAATAGTTATGATAAAAGTTTACATTATTCTCGCTTGTTACATCAGTTTCCCAATATTGATTATTGAGGCGTTCAAGCGTTGGACCATTGTTCAAAAGATAGGTACTGTGGTACTCGCGTATGCAGTAGGAATCATTGCTTCGCTCTGCGGAGTATTCCACTTTGCCGATCCTACTATTGGAGCCTCCTTTAGTAAGTTGCAATCTACCATCATGAGTGTGGCAGTGCCATTGGCTATTCCACTGATGCTCTTCAACTGCGACTTTAAGCTATGGACGAAGTCGCTACCGAAAACGGCTTGGGCATTGGTGACAGGTATTGCTGCGGTCATCGTAGCATCGGTTTCAGGCTATTTTATCTTCCGCAACACGGTGCCTGAGATAGCCAAAGTAACTGGTATGATGGCAGGTATCTACACCGGTGGGACGATGAACTTCAATGCTCTGGGCGCAGCATTGAATGTGGATCGCTCGGTAATGGCGATTGTGCTGGCGTTCCAAATGGTGATCACTACACCATATATATTCTTCCTATTAGGTGGCGGATATAAGATTTTCCGTAAGCTGTTGCCATACAAAGACATCACCCATAAAGGTCGTATGGACGAAGACGAGGTTGAGACCAACGATGTGGAGAACTATCGCGGCATGTTCGAGAAGCAGAACTTCATCGGCATGATGAAAGGACTGGGATTGAGTGTCTGCTTCTTGGCTGTAGGTGCAGGATTGGCACTGCTCATCACTGGTACACTCAACGAGCTTGTTGTCATCTTGGCTATTACCACTTTGTCTATCATTGCGTCGTTCTTTAAGAAGGTGCGCGAATTGCCAAAGACCTTTGAGTTGGGTATGTTCTTTATCCTGATTTTCAGCGTGATAGTAGCATCCATGTTCGATATCAATAGCGTGAATGGTGGCTCGCTCTATATCGGTGGCTTTGTACTTTGGATTATTGGTATCTCAGTGGGTTTACACTTGCTGCTTTGCCGTATTGCAAAAGTGAGTGGCGATTTGTTCTGCGTTTGCCAAGTAGGTCTGCTTTGTTCGCCCCCATTCGTGCCACCTATCGCAGGCGCGATGAAGAATAAGAAAGTTTTGATCTCAGGTATTGTAGTGGGCTTGGTAGGTTATGCCATCGGCACTTACCTAGGTGCACTGCTGGCTTGGGTGTTGGGATAATAGTATACGAATAATTATTAGAAAAAATTATTAACGACAATATAGACAACTTGCGCTCGAATCAACTCCCTCGAGCGCTCAAAGAATAAATCTCTATGAAGCGTATTTTTATTTGTGCAATCAGCATACTGTTTGTATTGCCAACTTTTGCGGCGAAGAAGGAGAAAGTGCAACAAGTGGACTCGTTGGGTCGCAAGATCAAAACGGGTTGGAACTTCGGAGCGTTGCCATCCGTAGCGTTTGATGCTGACCTTGGTTTCCAAGGTGGCGCTCTTGCCAATATATACTACTATGGTGATGGTTCGCAATATCCTGAGTATATCCACTCGCTCTATGCAGAAGCTGCTTATACCACGAAGAATTATGGAATCTTCCGTGTGAACTATGATAGCAAGTACTTGATTCCCAAGCATAGATTGACCTTGGATGCTACTTATCAGCCTGATGCGATGTGCGACTTCTATGGTTATAATGGCTATCAGTCCGTGTATAATCAAGATTTCCACAAGTGGAAGAAAGATCAATCGAAGATGGATAATCCCGCGGAGTATCAATCGCGCGCGTTTTATAAGTATAAACGTGACCTTTTCCGTTTTGCTGCGGATATTGAGGGTACGATTTGGAAGAATATCAAGTGGAATGCAGGCGTTGGCGTGCTCGGCTATATGATTGACGAGTGCGATATCAATATGCTCAATGGCAAGAAGAATGTCTATGACCCCAATACGGAGCGCTATGCCCAAAAAGCGATGGATAAGAACATCGAGGGCATGTATGAGAAATACGTGAAATGGGGACTCATCGATCAAGCCGAAGCCAAAGGCGGTTGGCACCCTTATCTGCGGGCTGGTTTGACATATGATAGTCGTGACCAACGCACTTGTCCAACCAAAGGTATTTATGCGGATGCGTTCTTTACCTATACTGCTGCGTTCAATGCCAAGTATGGTCAGCAAGCCGCTGCGGGGTACAATCACTTGCAGTTCAACTTCAACTTCCGCCATTATGTGCCGGTCTATCGTGATCGTGTGACATTTGCGTATCGTATTGGTACACAGAACAATATCGCAGGCAAGTCGCCATTCTATATGAACACTTATCTGAACACCTTGTTTATCCAACGCGTGATGTACGAGGGATTGGGGGGAGCGAACTCATTGCGTGGTATCATGCGTAACCGTATCTTGGCTAACGGCTTCGCGTACGCGAACATAGAGTTCCGCTGCAAGGTGGCTAAGTTTGATATCGGTCGCCAGCACTTCTATATCGGTTTGGCACCGTTCTTTGATTTGGGTGTAATTACTCAGCCATATGAGTTGGATGAAGAAGGAATAAAAGCTGCTTACAATGCAGATACCGACCCGTTGAAATTGCCATTAGACAATTATTTCTTGATGAAAACGGTTGAGGATGATGCTCTAAACACTCAACACTCAACCTTAAACAAAGACAAAGTCTATATCCCTCACATGGCAGCAGGATTGGGTTTGAAGGCGGCTATGAACGAGAACTTTGTGCTGTCGGTAGACTGGGCAATGGCTTTGGATAAGCAAGACAATGCCAAATGGGCAAACTTCTATATTAAGATGGGGTATTTATTCTAGTCTTCTGTCAGAAGTTTCTTTATGAAATACCAACTGGGTAATATACACTTAGATACACATCTCCATTGCGTAACGCGCGGTGGAGATGTGGTACATCTAACGCAGTTGGAATATGGCATGCTAGCATATCTTTTTCAGCATGCAGACACAATCTGCAAGCGAGATGATGTAATGCAAGCCGTGTGGGGACAACGCTTCCAATACGACACGGGCACGATTGATGTGCATCTTTATTCGCTGCGTCGTAAGTTGGGGTTTACACGCAATGCTCCTATTGAGTCGATCCGTGGTGTGGGAATCATTTTGCACACTGCCCCCAAAAAGCGATCACATACTCTCAATATCCAAGACTTTGCTATTCAATGGATTCGAGAACATGAGGCTGACTTTTCTGCCAAGCAACTCACCCCTCGTTTGCACCTTGATCCTTTTGTGAGTGAAATCACGATTTCCCCGGATGACTTGCGCACGATGTTGGATGGAATACTGAAAGTCCTTTTGCCTGTTTCTCAGCCAGGCATTATCCGTATCAAGTCGCAACTTAGTTGTCATTATTTCTCCCTCTCCCTTGATGTCAATGGCACGATCAATGAACTCCGCATTCCATTAAGGTGATTGAAATTTAAGTTAGATTTAAGGATTCTTCAGTATATTTGCAGTACCTTTGTGCCGAAATTCTGCAAATAAATAGCATTTTTTTATGAAAACAAAAATAGTATGGATATTATTGCTTATTGCCACAACTACTTATGCACAAAAGGATGCAGCAAGTGATTCTACTATTGTGGCAAAAGAAAAGGCTCCTATTTTTCAGGGATATAGCGGTGGCATGATGTTGCATGCCGGGTATCTCTTCGGCAAGAATCCATCTGCGGTCTTGCCCTCTGGCGAAAGTATTAGTCCGCAAGGTATGACTATGGGTATTGGTGGCTCGCTGCGTATTAATCTCTGGAAATATTTGCGCGTGGGTTGCGAGGGGTATGTTTCCACTATGAAATCGGGTGCCACCGATATGAGAGATGTTTTACAATCAGGCAGTTATGTTCGTACTGGTTCGGGTGGATTGATTGCAGATGCCTGCTGGCGTATGGAAAAAGTATGGCCATATATTGGTACCGCAGTAGGCGGTGGTGCCATGCGCACACTTTCCGTGGTGGAGGGGACAGAAGAAGATTGGCAACCTGAGGAGTTTGCTATGCTCACCAAACAAGGTTTTGGTTATGTGAACCCCTATGTGGGTATGGATTGGTGTATGACGAAACGCGTGCACCTGACCCTGCGTATGGACTGGATGTTGGCTTTTGCTGACAAGCAACTGATTTTTCCTACCGGTCCACGATTCTTCTTCGGCTTTATGTTCTGTCACTAATCAACAAACCTGCTCGCTTTGCTCGCGAAATCTAAACTATCCAAATTAAAAAAGCAAACATCAATATGAATTTCTCGGGTATAATATTAGGATTGGTTGCCTTTTTGTGCATCGGATTGTTTCATCCGTTGGTGATTAAGGGCGAGTATTATTTTGGCACCAAATGTTGGTGGGTATTTGCGTTGGTAGGTGTATTGATGTTGGTAGGTTCGCTGCTGATTGACAATATATATTTCTCTGTTATTCTGGGTGTTATATCTTTCTCTAGCTTTTGGTCTATACTTGAGCTCTTCGAGCAAAAGAAGCGCGTAGAGCGTGGTTGGTTTCCCAAGAACCCCAAACGCTCAAGCGAATATAAATCAGAAAAGTAGAGTTTTTTCCTCAAAACACACATACAATTTGCATAATTCAAAAAAAAATCGTACCTTTGCAGGTTGAATAATTTGGAGAATTTTTCTCAAAATGAAACAACCCAAAGTAATATACATCATACTGCTGTTTATCAGCGTTATACAGTCCCTACCCGCCCAAATCAACGGTGCAGGTAGTAGTGTATTTCATTTCTTAAACCTACCAGCTTCATCTCGATTAAATGCATTAGGAGGAGAGAATGTAGCGATTGCTGACGACGACATCAGTATGGCATTTGTCAATCCTGCCTTACTCACGGCAAAGACCGACAAAGTATTGCAACTCAACTACGCATACTACCTCGCAGGTACCATGTTCGGAAGCGTGATGTATGGACATAACTATCAAGACAACTATTTTGCCGCAGCCGTGCATTACTTGGATTATGGACAGATGAAATATGCTGATGAGATGGGTAACTTGCTCGGCACTACTTTCACAGCCAAAGACATTTGTGTTAACCTAATGTACGCTAGGCAATTAGGCCCCATGTTTCGCGTAGGAGCGACCTTAAAGCCTATTTTCAGTGTATATGAGAAATATACTAGCTTTGCGTTAGGTGCCGATGTTGGAGGTCATTTTCAGACCCAAGATAGTACTTTTCAGATGGGATTAACATTGCGCAATATAGGTTGGCAATTAAAGTCGTTCTACGAGGAAGACTACGGTCAACATACCGAAATGCTGCCTCTGAACTTGGAATTTGGTTTGAGTTATCGTTTGGCACATGCCCCATTGCGCTTCTCCATGACGGCACACAATCTGCAGCGTTGGAATATAGCACCTGCAGGAACAGATGTGAAGTGGTATGACATGCTTTTCCGCCATACCATTTGGGCTATCGACATCGTTCCAAAGAGCGAAAAATTCTATCTTACAGTAAGTTACAACCACCGTCGTCAAGCCGAAATGAATATAGCAGATGTGCGTAGTATCGCAGGGTTTGCCTTCGGTGCAGGGGTAAAAGTGTATAAATTTCACGTTGGTTTTGCTATGAGTCAATACACCAAGAGCAATTTTACCTATCAAGTTTCTCTTTCAACCGATATAAATAGTTTTCTGAAATAGTTAACAACGAGAGGTAAGGAGCAAGAGATAAAGACTGATTACCATTTTATTAAGCAATAATAACATGCAACCAATCATTGTAGCCATTGACGGCTATTCATCTTGTGGAAAGTCCACCATTGCCAAAGCATTGGCAAAGTATGCGGGTTATACCTATGTAGATACTGGTGCGATGTACCGTGCGACGGCACTCTATGCACAGCGTGCGGGACTAACAGATAAGTTGGAGCAAGTAGTGCATCTGTTGGATCAAATCCAAATTGGTTTTATTCTCACCCCAGAAGGGCAGCACGTGACCCTCAATGGAGAGGATGTAGAAGCGCATATTCGCACATTGGAGATTGGCAATTTAGCTTCACAGATATCAACCATCAAAGAGGTACGTGCATTCTTGGTTGCACAGCAACAAGCAATGGGTGAGAAGAAAGGGATTGTGATGGATGGTCGAGATATAGGTACAGTAGTGTTTCCGAAGGCAGAATTGAAGTTGTTTTTAACTGCATCGCCCGAAGTACGTGCCGAGCGTCGCTTCAAGGAACTTCAGTCCAAAGGCGAGTCCCCTGTGTGGGAAGATGTATTAGCCGATGTTAATGATCGCGATTATCGCGATACACATCGTGCAGAAAGTCCTTTGCGTCAGGCAGATGATGCGGTGGTGGTAGATAATAGCTATATGACTCGTGAAGAGCAGATGGAGTATATTATTCATGTGTTTAGTGAACGCTGCGCTACCGTTTAGGGTTTAGAGATGAAGGTAACGATTGATGATAATTCGGGATTTTGCTTTGGTGTGACTACTGCCATAGAGTCAGCTGAGAGAGAGCTAAAGAATGGACAATTATTTTGCCTAGGGGATATTGTGCATAATGGTCAAGAGGTAGAACGTCTGAACCAGTTAGGATTGGAAACCATTGACTATGATGATCTAAGAACATTGCACAATGTGCGTGTACTCTTTCGTGCTCATGGCGAACCTCCCTCTACCTACATGATTGCTCGACAAAATGGTATTGAAGTGATAGATGCGTCCTGTCCAGTGGTTCTCAAACTACAAAAGCGCATCCGAGAAACCTACCTACAACATCATGGTACTGGCGTGCAAATTGTTATTTTTGGGAAGAAAGGTCATGCAGAAGTGATTGGATTAGAAGGACAAACCAATAACACCGCCATCGTCATTGAGAGTATCCACGATTTAGATCGATTAGATTTCTCTCGCCCAATATATCTCTTCTCACAAACCACTAAATCCGTAGAGGAGTTTCAGCAGATTGTAAATAAGATTAAGGCGATGAGGCAACTAAGGAACGAGGTAGAAAGTGAGAAAATCGTCTTTGAGTATCATGATACGATTTGTCGGAATGTGGCTAATCGCGTGAAGAAGTTGCAAGAGTTTGCTAAAAACAACGATGTGGTAGTCTTTGTAGGCGGAAAAAAGTCTTCTAACGCCAAAGTACTCTACAATAATTGTTTGGAAGTAAACTCTAGCACAGTTTTTGTGAGTAGCCCAGAAGACCTCACACCAGAAATACTTGCCCTATGCCGCAAGGCAGACAAGGTGGGTATATGCGGGGCGACATCCACCCCAAAATGGTTGATGGAGCAGCTTCGCAGCAGTTTAGAGAACGGCGCAGAGCGCCTATAGTTTAGAGTTTAAAGGAAAAGATATATGGAATACAAACCTAAAAGAATCGGTGTTCTCACCTCGGGAGGCGATGCACCGGGTATGAATGCAGCCTTGCGTGCAGTGACACGCGCTGCTATATCTAACGACATCCAAGTTAAAGCCATCTATCGTGGCTACAAAGGTTTGATTGATGGCGAAGTTAAGGAATTTTCCACACAAGACGTAAGTGGTATTATCTCTCGTGGCGGTACTATATTAAAATCAGCTCGCTGCGCAGAGTTCCCAACTAAAGAAGGACGTCAACAGGCCTACGAAACCATCAAACGCGAGGAAATTGATGCCTTGATTGTCATTGGTGGAGACGGCACCTTTACTGGCGCACGTGTATTTGCACAGGAGTACAATATTCCTGTGATTGGTATTCCAGGTACGATAGACAATGACCTATGGGGAACAGATGCCACTATAGGCTATGACACTGCTTTGAATACGATTATGAATTGTGTGGATATCCTTCGCGATACAGCAACTAGCCACGAGCGTGTTTTCCTAGTAGAAGTGATGGGACGTGATGCCGGTTTCTTGACCCTCAATGCTGCAATTGCTGCAGGAGCCGAAGCTGCGATTATTCCAGAGCGCGCAACTATCATTGAGCAGATAGAGGCAGCCATTGGTCAAGGTAAACGCAAAAGCAAGAACTCAAGTATCGTATTGGTACAAGAGCATGCTGTGGCAGGTGGTGCGCAAGCAGTAGCCAAGATGATAGAAGAAGTACACCCAGAGTTCAGTTCGCGCGTGACTATTTTAGGTCACTTGCAACGTGGTGGTTCTCCTACAGCCAATGACCGTATCTTGGCTTCGCGCATGGGTATTGCTGCTGTACAAGCGCTATTGGAAGACCAACGCAATATCATGGTAGGCGTGAAGAACGGCGAGATAGACTATGTGCCACTGAGTAAGGCTATCAAGCAAAAGAAAGATATTAAAGATGACAAGTGGAGTGCATTGCAAGTATTGAGTATCTAGACAAATGAAAAAGATAGTTTTATTTTGCATGGCCGTAGTAGCTATGACTACCTATGCCAAACCACAAGCCACTCCAACAGACACCATAGATGTCGTATGCTACGACTTGCAACTCAACACCGATTTTATCGGCCTGTTTGGTATGGCGTATATCTTTGCTAACAATAGCGACTATAAATTAACAGGAGCGATTCTAGCCGACTCTATTCCACCTGGCACCTATACCGATTGTATGATGGACCTCGTGCATATAGCCACGGGCAAGCAGATTCCAGCAGCAAGTGTAACCCTCGACTTATCGGTGGATAAAAACCGCAATTGCGCCATTGTAGGTCAGATGTTGGGCGAAGACAATATCTTGTACAATCTAGACTTGTCTTGGCAGACACCTTCAACCAAAGATACGGTGGCTATTGCCTTTGACAACTCTGCGTGGGTGGCGTACTATCCTGACTTGGGACATGACTTTATGTTGTCGAACGAAGATGAGAATTATGATATTGCTCTAGACATTGTGCAAGTGCCTATGGGTGAGAGTTTTACCGAAAAGAACTTAAACATCGGCTATTGCTGCATTGCCAACAAGCAGACGAAGGACACTATCAAGATAGCTGCCGCAGAGGGACGCGTATGGCAGTCGAATGACACCACCTACCTCAGTGCGATGGTGACAGGATTTGACTCTGTGATGTACGATATTGACTTATGGTATGCTGTTCCAGAAGTAACGAAGACGGTAGAGTTGAATATCTCCAATGCTACCTTCTACAACGAACTAGAAAGCGATGGCTATTATGCCCTCGTAGGTACTACGACCGATCACGAATATGAGTTCGCAATCTCGCTACTTGGAGATACGGAGGAGGATATACCTGGCACCTATGTGAATGATGGACTGTTTGGCGGATTTAGCGGAAAGGGATATGATTTCCTCCACTTTATTGGCGGACAATACACCACCTATGTTGCGAAGTGGAATGCGGAGAAAAAGGATTATGACATCATCTCCATAGAGAAGGGAGAAACGACGGTAGAGATGGATGAGGAGCAGAACGTAAGTCTGCAAGGTCGTTTCATAGGTGCAGATGGTGTGGAATACAAGGTAACTCTTTCCACTAAAGTGGATAAGCCACGCATCATCGATGATGCTACCGAAGGAGCTGTGGACCGCATATTTGTCAATGAGGATGAGTTGACCGTGAAGAAGTTGGCAGAGGATGAGGTTCGTTTGGAAATAATGACAGATCGCGATTTGCTGGCAATGTGGTTTTATGTTGAGCAAATTGATGATGAGATCATTATCCCTGAAGGAGAGTATTCAATTGATAATTCCGAAGACTATTGGTCGGTAGTGGCCGCAGATGGTAGTTTGGGCAAGACCTTCTACGCAACGCATGATGGTGAATACTTCACTTCTTTCTATTTCTTGACTAGTGGAACTGTGAAGATCAGCAAGAAGAATGGTAAACTGTCGTTTGAGATAGATGCTTTGAACTCCTACGATGTACCCGTACATATCGTGTATGAGGCGACAAATACAACTGGTGTGGGAAACCTGTCCACTAAAAAGATAGATAGCCAAAAGAAGATTGTCAATGGTCAGTTGATGATTATGCGCAATGGCAAGACATATAATGCAATGGGTGCAGCAATCCAATAAGCACGATCATTGGAATTGGATAATAAAAAAGTTCGGCATTGTGCCGAACTTTTTTGTTATCCATTCACTTTGTCTTTGATTGTTTTGCGCTTTAGATACACCGCATATCCCAAGCACAAGAACGAGAGTAGCAGCGCGACGTCCCAGCCGTCGCCGAGAGGCAATGGTACTCCAGGAATCACAGCTCTTTGCTTAGGTGAGAAACCATTAGAAGAAGATGGTATATCAGGAAGTATCTCACCTTTCAGTTGAGAAGCAACTGTAGTAATCTTGCCATTAGCCATACGCATAGGGGCAGTAGAATAGGATATGGGAGGTGCTACCTGAGTGACAGAACTACGATCTGCATAACTACTCGTACTGCGGAAAGTAGGAGTGGTGGGTTGTACTGCTATTCCGCCACCAAATACCGAGCGATAAGTAGCCGAAGAAGTAGTATATACTTGTGCATGCAACATAGGATAGGCTACCCATGTGCATAGGATAAGTATGATAACAAACAGACGTTTCAAATTTTTATACCTTAAATGATACCTTATTTACAAACAAACTTATATGCTTGGTTATTCAAGCGTAGTACATATACACCATTTGGCAAGTGTGACAAATCAATTGTGCATGGCGCATGATGTATGGCGAGTGGCGATGTGATAGCCATACCACTAACTGTATAAACAGACAAAGTGCTATTTTGTGGCGCAGAGGCTATATACACTCGCTTATTATTCATCCACACTTGAGCAGAGGATAGCAAATTATCTACACTGGTTGTAACACCACTTCCTGGTTCGTCATCAGAGAAATCTGGATACAAGAGCAGTTGGAAACGCATATCATTCATCGAATTAGGCTGTGCAGAGAAGGTATATTGTCCATCCTCTGTGAGCAAGAAAAGTGAATCTGCCTCTATATCATGGAGATACATATCTTGTCCAACAAGCGAATTAAAGGTGAGTGTATATTCGGTATCCTCGCCAGCAGCAAAGCCAATGAAAGTGCTATCAATTTGGTCAGCTACAGAGATTTCCATTTGTCCATCTACCTCATTTGTATAGATATTCGCTTGACCCTCCGCGAGGATATTTTTGGCATCATAGCCATTGTCGTAACCGCGAGTAGTATTCTCGTGCTGGATGACATACATACGATCTGCACCACTATTTTGGCTATTTACTTGCAGGCGCAGACGCATAAAGTTCTCAAGATCCTCTTGTGGCGCACGCATTGGGCGATTCATATCTTCGGTATTGGCACGGAAGACATGCTTGTTGTATTGCAGTTTGATCTTTCCACCGTTCTCGCCTACTACCACATAGACACCTTGCATAGGTGGAATAACCTTTTGTTCTTCACTTGCTGTGAATTCAGCACTGAATGGTGCAATGGCATAATACTGTCCAGCAGAACTACCATTTACCATGGTATTAGTGCTTCCGCCTTGACCTTGCCATTGTTCCCAAGATCCTGAATTGAAGAGATAGAAAGTCTTTTCTATATCACCCTCAAAATCGTTGGTATCATCTGTAAACTTCGTCACATCAATAGGTGCTAAGTAGCTATTGACAAACAAGTTACCACCTTCCATTGCACCTTGTGTATATGTCAAGTCAATCGTATGATCGCCATTGATTGGTTGTGCCGAAATCTTGTATGTCTCACTACCAGAAGCCGTGCGAGTTAGGGCATATCCTGCAAAAGGAGTCATATTGGTACTGGAGTAAACCCAACCTTCTTTTTCGCTCCATAGGTATACCATCACGCCGTCGTTTGACATTTGCATATTACTGCCAGGTGCTCCCACATACTGCCAAACTTGATCTTTTGCACCACCAGCTTTCGCACGTGTGGTGTATTGAACATTAATATTTGGCATTGTCCCTTCCACCTCTCGAGTAAAGTAAGGAGAAACACGTACAAAGCCAACACCATCTTGGTTATTGAGAATGGTGAAGTTATCTCTCGTAACTCCATCAGTAAATCCTCCAGCATGGAGTGTTAATCCGCCTTTGGGCTGGATATTCACGCTACCACCCTCAGCGATGGTTACGCCATACGCTACTAGTTTTCCATTATTTACAGTCATGTTTTTGGAGATAACAATAGGGAATTGTTTATCAGGAAGCTTACCAGTAGCTCCTTGATATGTCCAGTTGTTAGGATCATTCCACTCACCATCCTTTATATTAAAATAGAATGGTTCAGACAGAGTAGCGGTAATGGTAACTGGGATATTGACAACATCCCCTGCGCTGGTGTAGAAAGTGATGGTCTCTGTAACGTTTGTTTGTGGATATGGGCTTTCGCCTGTAAGGGTGAAGGTGTAAGAACCATGCATATTACAGTCATTATTCACCTCTTGATTAGCAACAACTTTGAGTCCCAAATCATGGTTGTTACTAACTTTCCATTGCAACAAACGCACATTTGAATAATCAACAGAGAATGTACGCTCAAAAGGAACATTTACTATTGCATCACTTATCTCAATAGATTCTACAGAAGGACGGATATAGGTTTGTTGAGGAATAGTGACACCATTGAAATAGATAGTTAATGTTGCCTCAGATTGGAAGCGAACTCTCTTTGCTCCTTCTGGTACAGGACATGAATAATTCCAATTATATTGACTACCTGAAACCACTTCTTGCTTGTATTCTCCAATCCAATTATCTCCCTCCGACTCTGTGCTAAAAGAGATTACAAGTCGATTTTCGTAAGAACTAGACGCTGCATGCGCACCAAATGTCATTGTCTCAGCAGGCAATCCGGTAAGATGATATATCCTAGTTCTTTCGTTACTATTTGTAGAATACCGATATACATAAGGTTCATTCTCAATTCTTTCCCAAATGAGCAACGAATTAGGATCACATGCATCTGCGCCACTCACACGTATTTCTTTAATCTTGTAGGTAACATCATACATTCGTCCTTCAAACGAGCATTCTTTTGCAGTAGCAACAATATATCCATGTCCTTCTCCGAAGACACGCACGAAATATATACCTCCTTCTTCAACAATCTCCGCAAAAGGAGTAGAAGTAACTGCATGTAGTTGGTAGGTTATTTCACTTTCGGGATTAATCGTAGCATCCAATACTCGTTTTTCATCGATGAAGTCATTTGCATCGACTGCGAAATCTAGATAGGATGTATTCCAATCAATCTCTCTTTGGCAGTAAGGGACGTTAATTGTGACAGTTGTTGAGCAGGGTTTATGTTTGTTAGACCCTTCGAATTCAGCGGTTATAACTACAGAGCCACCACAATGAGCTTGCAGATAACTCTCTCCATTTTCTTCTACTATTGAAAGAATCTCAGGATTAGAGGAAGTCAATTTGATTTTTGCACCAGCAACTACTCCGTCGTTATCATGTAGGGTAAAAAGATTAGGAACTAAACCATCTGACTCTGAATAAGTGTCTTTACCATGATACTCCAACCACGTCTCTAATTTATCTTTCACATGACATTTGACAGGTTGGGTATACGTCTTGTTACCGTCGTATGTAATGACGATGTTAGCTATCACATCGGTGTTAGCAACTGACGGATCAACACAAGTGACTGTGATAGGAGTTTTGCCATAATAAGCCGACGGAGCAGGTATGAAGGTAGGTTGTACCTTGAACTTGGTAGGGTCGTCCACTTCGAGGAAAATTCCCTCGTCATCACAAGTACTCCAATTAAGTTCGAAAGTATTTTCCGATGGAACACCTACAGCAGTTTCAGGAAGAACAAACACTTCATTTATTGCCAACTGTTGACCATTAACAAATGGTTCGACGTATGTGGCTTGTGTCACGAGGACATTCTTTATAAAACGATTAAATGAACCATTACTATAGAATCTTACTTGGGTAGCATTACGGTCTAATGTATAACGATGCCCCTCCCAACTCGTCCCAGGCATAAAATCATCTATCTTATGCCATGAACCATTAATCTTCTGCTCCACTTCTATATTACCCACAGCAGTAGCATTACCAATTCGTGCCTCAAATGAGAGTTGACCAGCAGGGGCATTCCATGACGATGGTGTATACGAGTTACCACCTGGAGCACTATATTTAACGTCATCAGGTGCATCTAAGACAAATCTCTCGCAACCATCGGTTACATTTCGTACACGGACGGGCATGGTGATTTCTGCTCTTTCGTATGTATCATCGCCGTCCAAAGTAGCTGTCACATATGTTTCACCTGCTCCAACAATGGTTAGTACTTTACCATTGACTGATACTACATTAGAATTAGCACTGGTATATTTGATAAGTGCTGTTCGTTCGGGTACTTCTTGCGTTTCCTCTGTCTCTACGTTAACAAGGATATGGGCTGTAGCAGTCATGGTAAATGGCGCATCGCCCGTCTTGAAACGAGTGAGGTTGTCCGTCCATTTGATGTATTGGATTTTCTTCTCAGTTACTGTGATAGTTTTTGTACTGCTAATACTATCCCATTTTTCGTCACCTGCTTGCGAAGCTGTGATAGTGGCTGTTCCTGATGCCAATGCTTTGAAGCTTGCACCATCGTTGGTAATGGCAATTATACTTGTATTACTTGAAGAATATGTAACAGGTAATCCACTGGTTGCAGTGGCAGCGTCAGACACTTCTTTGCCTACAGGGATGGATGGTTTGTCTGCGGCAAATTTTTCAGACCAAACAATAGATTGATTTTTCTTCAAACCTGTACCCGAGACAGAGATTGTGGCAGTAGATGTTCCGTCGGTTAGGGTGATTGTACCACTATAATTTTTTGCTTCGGATGGACAGAAGTAGATTGTGACGGTATAATTATCAATATTACCCAAATTGCTACCGCCAGCATTGCCTGAACCGCCACCAGCTGCACAGGCATTTGCGCCTACGGCATACACATCACCATTGGTGTTGGTTGAGGTCTTGATGCGGAAAGCATTGTCATTACTTTTGATAGTTATATTGCCTGTAGTTAAGAAAGAACGCAACTTGACCTCTTGTGCATTGGAAGTACCGTCGATGGTTACCTCTCCAAAAGGGATTGATTTAGAAGTAGTTCCGTATGTTCCGCCCTCTAAAAAAATGTGCTTTTTCAAAGGTATATACACATCATCAACATATACCTTGCGAGCTAAGTTTTTAGCAGCTGTATAGTTATATTTAAACTCAATAGAGTTAAAACTCTCACTAAACCCTTCTGCATATTTTGTTGTATATGATTGTTGGTTTCCACCTACAGAAACCGTTTTTCCGCCGACATCCAGTGAGTATTCTCGCGGATCCTGCCCGAAAGATGTTTCTGACATTTTTGTATTAAAAATAACCTTTCCAGAAGTAGGAGGGTAGAAACTACTATAACTACATATTTTGCCACCACTATCAGTTCCTTTACTTTTCTCTGAACCATCATAAAAGGAACACCACTCATTATTATAATATACAGGTTGTTGTGCCCAAGCATTAGCAGTTGCCATGAAGAGGGCAAGGAGGAGGGAAATATGTCGTAAATTCTTTTTCATACCTTTTTTAGTAGCGGCAGAGCCGCGGTTATGCGCAAAGCGCGTTAATACTATTTTCTCAAACGGAGGATTCGGTACATCCTTATGCTCCGAGAGTTGTACAATTCGTTGTTATTGTATATTTTTCGTATATCTTTGCTATACTTATCTTCTACTTATCCCCCGCTTATCTTCCGCTAATCATTCGGCGAAGTTCCTATGAGGTTCCGATGAAGTTCCTATGAAGTTCCTATGAGGTCACGATGACGACAGGTGGTAACCAAAGGGCAAATCATGGGCAAACCAAAGGATTATACACTTTTAGCTTGTTGCTTTTAGGCTTAAAGTTATTAATCAAAAAGTGTCATTTATTAAGATTATAACTATACAAATGCATTCGTTTAAGCCAAAAATCGGTGCAAAATTAATATATTTCTACGGAATATGCAAATTTTTACGCGCGTACATACGCGAATATAAATAGGTGAGATGTTTTTCATAAAAAAAGTACATTTGGCGGGGGAAGCTCATTGCCTGCGGCAGAAATCTAAACTATCTAAACTAAACAATCGACAAGTGTGACATGGAAAGCAATACGTGTCAACGGGTATATAAATCCCAAAAAAATCAAGTTTATGAGAAATTGCTTGCATATTTGTAAAATTTTTCGTAACTTTGCGGGCTGATTTGTGTGCTTCTCTCTGTGAGAGAAAAAAGCAGGGCTATGAGTAGTAACCTACAAATGAAAATATTGGCCAAGGAAACCGCTATTTATGGCGTATCGTCCATTGTGGGCAAGTTCCTCAACTGGATGCTGGTGCCACTATATACCTATGTCTTGCAACAGCAGTCGGACTATGGCATCGTGACCAACTTGTATGCATGGACGGCATTGCTATTAGTTGTACTGACATACGGCATGGAGACAGGCTTCTTCCGCTTTGCCAACAAAGAGGGGGAGAATGCGCAGACGGTATATACCACTTCGCTTATTGCGCTGTTTACCAGTTCGTTGCTCTTTGGTTTGGCGTGCGTGGTGTGGCAAGCACCGTTGGCGAATGCCTTGGGCTATCCTAGCCATTCGGAGTTTGTGGCATTGCTGGGTGTGACCGTAGCAATAGACGCCTTTGCGAGCATACCGTTTGCGTATTTGCGCTACAAGAAACGTCCGTTGCAGTTTGCTGCATTGAAACTGCTGTTCGTATTTTTGAATATCGCTCTCAATCTATTCTTCCTCGTGCTTTGTCCGAAGATACAAGACTGGGGGATTATCTCGGCGTGGTACAATGCTGACTACGGCGTGGGATATGTGTTTGTGGCGAATATCTTGGCGACTGCCATTCAAACAGTCTGCCTATTGCCAGCGGTTGGGGAAGGGTTTAGGAGTTTAGGAGTTCAGGAGTTCAGAAGTTCAGGAGTATTTTCTTGGGGGTTGCTCAAGCAGATGCTTCGGTACTCGTTGCCATTGTTGGTGTTGGGTGTGTGCGGCATCATGAACCAGACATTGGATAGGATATTGTTTCCGTTCTTCTATGACGGAGCGGATGCGCAAGCGCAATTGGGCATCTATGGTGCGTGCTTCAAGGTGGCGATGGTGATGATGATGTTCACGCAGGCGTTCCGCTATGCGTATGAGCCGTTTGTTTTTGCTAAGCACAAAGACAGGGAGTCCGTAGCCGCCTATGCCGATGCGATGAAATACTATATCATCTTCTCGTATATGATACTACTGGGGATGATATTCTACCTTGACTTGCTGAAATTTATTATCGCTCCTTCCTATTGGGAAGGACTGAAAGTAGTACCTGTAGTACTTTGGACCTACATCTTCCAAGGCGTGTATTTCAACCTCAGTTTCTGGTACAAACTGACTGACAAGACCCAATGGGGAGCGTATTTCTCTATCCTCGGGGTGGTGATTACCTTTGCGCTGCAAGCCATCTTTGTGCCACGCATTGGCTATATGGCATCCGCAGCCAGCAGCACGGTTTGCTATTTGGTGATCATGCTATTGTCGTATTTTGTAGGACGCAAACACCTGGAGATACCCTATGATTTGCGCCGAATTGGCATATACACCCTGCTCGTAGTGGCAGTTTTGGCAGGATATTACGCTTTGGCACACTTCTTGCCACTCAATGAATGGATGAAGATGGGTATAGGCACTATACTCCTTATTATATATTGTGTATTGTTCTATCGTTTGGATGGACGCACACTGATAAAGAAAAAGTAATTATGTTTTCAGGAATAGTAGAAACAATGGCTCAAATCGTGAAGATTGAGCAAGAACAAACCAACAAGCATTTCACATTGCGCAATCCCTATGGCGAGCCGCTGAAGATCGACCAATCCATCGCACACAATGGTGTGTGCTTGACCGTGGTGAAAATGGAGGGCGACCTCTACACCGTGACCGCGATGCAAGAGACACTCAACCGCACCAACCTCGGCGAAGCGAAAGAGGGCGATTGGGTGAACTTGGAGCGCAGTATGCTGCTGGGCGAGCGTTTGGACGGACATATCGTGCAAGGGCATGTGGATCAGACGGCGCGTTGCGTGGAAGTGAAAGAGACAGAGGGCAGCTGGTACTACCGCTTTGAATATGAGAGCACAAAGGAGATGGCTATGCGTGGCTATTTCTGCGTGGATAAAGGGTCGGTGAGTATCAACGGTGTGAGTTTGACCGTATGTGAACCCGATGTGGTGGACGGCAAGGGATATGTGAGCGTATGCATCATCCCATACACCCATGACAATACGAATTTCAAGTATATCGAAGTGGGCACACAAGTGAACTTGGAGTTCGATATTATCGGGAAATATATTACGAGAATGAATCAGTTGATGGTTTAATGTTGAAAGTTTAAAGAAAAAAATAACAAGAAATGGACAAAATTAGTTATGCAATTGGCCTAAGCATGGGTCAGAACTTGATGGGAAGTGGTGTCACTTCCCTGGAATATGCTGATTTGGCAGCAGGTATCAAAGATGTACTAGAGAAAAACCAACCACAGATCTCTTACCAAGAGGCACAACAAGTGTTGGGTAAGTTCTTCAGCGAATTGGAAGAGAAAATCGCAGGCGAAGCAAAAGCAGCAGGCGAGGCATTCCTCGCAGAGAACGCTAAGCGCGAAGGCGTGAAAGTAACTGAGAGCGGCTTGCAATACGAAGTATTGGAGGCAACTATCGGTCAAAAGCCAAAAGCAACCGACAAAGTGCGCGTACACTATGAGGGTACATTAATCGACGGCACTGTATTCGATAGCAGCTACAAGCGTGGCGAGAGCATCACTTTTGGTTTGAATCAAGTGATCAAAGGTTGGACAGAGGGTCTTCAACTCATGTCTATCGGTAGTAAATACAAACTCTACTTGCCATACCAATTGGCATATGGCGAGCGTGGTGCAGGTGCAAACATACCTCCATACGCAGCATTGATTTTCACCGTAGAGTTGCTCGGAATTGAATAAAAATAAACACTTTATAATTGAAAAAAGAAATGAAAAAAATCTGTATTCTCGCTATCGCTGCAATGGCAATGGTAGCTTGCGGTAATAAATACACCGCCCAAACAGTTGTTCTTAACAATCAGAACGACAGTATGAACTATGCACTTGGTTTGATGAATGGTGCTGGTATCAAGATGTATCAATTGCGCAACGACTCTTCTATTGAAACTGTTGCTGAATTTATGGACGCTCTTCAACGCGGTTACGACGGCAAGATAGAGCAATTGGGCGAAGTTGCAGCGATAGGTAAAAACATTGGTCAAGCCATCAAAGCCTCTGAGGCAGTTGGTTTGGCAGACAACCCAGCATGGACATTGAACGAAAAATTGTTCTTCCAAGGTTTGGTCAATGCATTGTACAACGACACCGTGGTTATGAACGCAGATGCTGCACGTAACTATTTCCAAGCTCAGTATCAAGCTTCTGCGATGTCTAATGACAGCGTGAAAGCTGGTAAAACAATCAAGAGTAGTTGTCCTAGCAGCGTGAAAGTTGTGACCTTGGCCAATCAAAATGATAGCGTAAACTACGCATTTGGCTACCTGAATGGTTCAGAAGTATCTATGTATGTATTGGCGATGGATAGCACAGGCGAGCAAAAGAAAGAGTTTATCGCATATATTAACAAGGGCTTGAAGAGCAAGATCAAGAATCCACAATTGGCAAATATGGGTGAGCAAATCGGCCGAAACATCAAGGAGCAAGAAGCTCAAGGTCTGGTTAACGAGCCAAGTTTGTCTACAGACTTCGAACTGATTAAGCAAGGATTTGTGAATGGTCTTTTGGGTGCTACAGAGCAATGGGATAGTGAACTTGCAGGTGAGTATATCCAATCAACTCTGGCAACTATCAAATATGGTGCTGCTAAAGAAGAAGGCGATAAGTTCTTGGCAGAGAACGCATTGCGCGAAGGCGTAGTTACAACCCCAAGTGGTTTGCAATACGAGATTATCAAGAAGGGTCGTGGCACAAAGACTCCTACCGCTACTGATGTGGTAAAAGTACACTACCATGGAACTCTCATTGATGGTACAGTATTTGATAGTAGTGTGGGCAATGAACCTATCAGTTTCGGTCTGACCCAAGTGATTCCAGGCTGGACAGAAGGTCTGCAACTTATGACTGTGGGTAGCAAATACAAATTCTACATTCCACAACACCTCGGTTATGGTAGCCAACAAGCAGGTTCTATTCCTCCATACTCAACCTTGATTTTCGAAGTTGAGTTGCTTGGCATTGAATAAGTAAGCAAACTTAGTTTGCGATACTGGCAGCATAGCTGCGAAAATGGTCTTCGACGAAAGTGGCTAAAGCGTACATGCGGCAGCGAATCACTTTCGTGAAACGCAGCGAACCAATAACGCGAAGTATTATGGGCATTATCGCCAAACAGAGTATACAAGGTACCATCGTCACCTATCTTGGGGTGGCGGTGGGCTTTGTTACTACTTTTTTCGTTCTGACTCGTTTTCTCACCGCGGAGGAGATTGGTTTGGCTCGCGTATTGGTAGATGCTGCTACATTGTTTATTGGACTAGCACAGTTGGGTACTTCGTCCTCAATTATTCGGTTTTATCCGCACTTTAAGAGCAATGAGCAAAGAACCAAGAGCCAAGATGAGCATGGATTTTTCTTTTGGACCCTTGTTGTGCCACTTGTAGGTTTCGCTCTATTCACCGCTATTTATTGCGCATGTTATACACCACTTAGCCGCTGGTTTGGAGAGAAATCACCATTGTTTGTAGAGTACTACTACATGGTACTACCGATGGCATTCTTCATGCTCTATCAGACCATCTTTGAGACCAACGCCAATGTACGTATGCATATTGTTGTGCCTCGTGCAGTGCGCGAACTTATCACGCGTATAGGACTATTGGTAGTATATCTGCTATACGCCATGGATTGGCTGAACATCAATGGCTTTGTAATCGCCCTTTGCTGCGTATATGCCGTAGCAATGTTCTGCAACATGGGGTATCTATTCTCCCTGGGCGATATTTCGTGGCGCCCAGATTTGGATTTTCTGCGGCAGAATCATTCTCTGGTTCGTCAGTACATCCTTTATACTGGTTTTCTATTGGTTTCCGCCGTTGCCAGCGTGTTAGCCCCTACCCTATCTTCATTTTTCATCACTGCAGAGATGGGACTCAACTATACTGGTATATTCGCAATTGCGACCTATATTGCTGTGATGGTCAGCATTCCCTATCGCTCCATGACAGCGATTGCTGCACCACAATTGGCGCGTGCAATTAAGGAGGAGCACCAACAAGAAACTGCACACCTCATGCAGCAAGTCAGTAGTACCCTGCTACTGATTGGCGGAATGATTCTCTGCATGATATGGCTCAATATTGACCTTATCTTCCATATTCTCCCCAATGGTGAAACGTATGCCACAGCACGCCAAGTGGTCTTGATTTTGGGTACCAGTCAACTATTGATTGCTGTGTGTTCATTCACATCTTCAGCACTTAACTATTCACGTTTTTATGCATTTTCGCTATTGTTTTCATTTATTCTAACCGCGTTATCTATATTACTCAATAATCTCCTCATCCCGCATTTTGGTATGAATGGAGCTGCACTGAGCAACTTATTGGCATATAGCATCTACTTCTTGCTAATTGTACTAACCGTACGTTATACCTTACACACACCTACCTTTACATGCCAACATCTGAAGATTATTTTTCTCATCATATTGATTATCAACCTGAATTTCCTTTGGCTCAAACATATGCCAATCAATAATATATGGATTAGTAGTATTGTGCGAACAGTTGTGCTGATTGGGAGCGGGTGTGCTATAGCGTGGTTTAAGAACCTCTCTCCCGAAATCAAACAACAGGTACGTTCTTTAGGCGAAAAATTAAAGGCAAAAGGTTAAAGGCAAGAATTATGCGTTATTTTATCCGCTTTGCATACGATGGTACAGCCTTCCACGGCTCGCAACGTCAGCCCAATGGCATTACGGTGCAAGAGACCATGGAACAGGCACTCCAAATGATCTACCGAGAAGAGGTCCCCGTGACTTTCGCAGGTCGGACCGATGCAGGTGTTCATGCTCGCGAGATGTATGCACATATGGACATAGGCGAAAATATACCCCACGAAACTACGATTTCCGCAGTTCCTCCCGTTGAGGCGATGAAGCGAGAATGCGAAAGGCTTGCTTTTCGTCTTAATGGTATTTTGCCCGATTCCATCGCTATTTTTGATATCCAACCAGTGGTAGATGAGGCACATGCTCGCTTCTCAGCTTTGCGCCGTACCTATGAGTATCATGTCATTGACCACAAAGATCCGTTCCTGCTACCTTATGCGACACGCCTTCGCACCCCATTGAACTATGCAGCCATGAACGAGGCCGCACAATATCTCATAGGGCGTCAAGATTTTGCTTCATTCTGCCGTACACATACAGATGTCAAAACCACTATCTGTGACCTCACACAAGCGGAGTGGAAAGAGTTGGGGAATGGGCATGCCGTATTCACCATTCGTGCGGACCGATTTTTGCGTAATATGGTGCGTGCAGTAGTAGGAACACTTTTTCTAGTGGGACAAGGCAAGATGACCAAAGAGCAATTTGCAGAAGTGATTACCCAACGCAATCGCTGCAGCGCTGGTGACTCTGCACCTGCACGAGGATTATATCTAACACGGATTGAATACCCTGACAATATATTTTTGAGATGACCAGATTTCATATGATTACACTTATCATCTGCACATATAATCGCGAGAAATATATCCGTCCTTTATTGGAAAGCATTGCTAAAAATGATTATCCTACAACGGATTATGAAATTGTCTTGGTGGATAATAATTGCACCGATAACACTCGTAGTGCTTGTGAGCAATTTGCCACAGCACATCCAGAAGTAGCGCTTCGCTATGTAGTAGAGCCAGAGCAAGGTTTGTCTGCGGCACGCAATAAGGGTATCAAAGAAGCAAAGGGTGATATTATCATCTATGTAGATGATGACGCGCTGGTGGATAGTGATTATATTCGAATTTATGCCGAACATTTCGCCACTCATTCAGGTACTATGGCAGCAGGTGGTCCGATTGAACCGCTGTATGAAACTCAAGAGCCTTTATGGATGTCGCCTTACACCAAAGCCCTATTGACCGCATGGATGAACTATGGCGATAAGGTGCGCGAGTATCCCCAAGGTCGTTACCCAGGAGGCGGTAACGCAGCCTATCGGAAAGAGGTGTTTGATAAGATAGGGCTATTCAATACGGAATTGGGAAGAAAAGGCAATTTGCTTTTGGCGTCAGAAGAGAAAGATATCTTTGATAAGATGAAGGCACTGGGTATGAAGGTGCTCTATCTACCAACTCCAGTTCTCCACCACTGCATTCCTCAGGCGAAATTAGAAGAAGACTATTTCAATCGTTTGACACTACAAATCGGTCGTAGCGAGCGCATGCGCACGCGCGCTATATCTAAAGGTAAATACCTCTCTCGATTGGTTTCGGAGGCAGTGAAATGGGGTGGTACATTGGCACTGCTATGTATCTACACATTTCAACTCCACCCTATGAAAGGATGGAAACTAGTACTTTTCCGCAAGAATGTAACGAAGGGATTGTTGGGCGGCTAGGAGAGCAATTGAAGTTTCTCGAAAACTAATTCACAACTATTCTTACCACTCGTCTCGCCCCAGAACTTACCTAGTATCTTCTGGCGAGCGGTTGTGTCCATCGTATAGTCGTTGGTAGAAATCACTCGGATAAGTTCATCAAAAGTATAGACTTTTCTTCCGACAATATTCTCCTGAATATCAAAGATAAACTCACGACTATTCACATACTCCTCGTAGTCATAATGGAAGAGAATGACATGCTTATTAGGCATAAGGATATAGTCGTACAGGATAGACGAATAGTCCGTAATTAGCACATGGGTGTATGGCAGAATACAATACATATCCACATTGCCGTCTAAGAATATTAGGTTGCTATATTCGACTGACTTATCAATAATAGTATTGGCATGGGGCTTCATCAGCACGCATGCATTTTGCGCCGCAGCGCAAGCGTTGAGAGCATTGAGGTCAAATCCATTGGCGAAGCATTCACGCTGCGAATCACGCCAAGTAGGCATATACACTAATACAGTATCATATTGCTGGATATGTGCTACCAACTGCTTAGTGACCTCTGATTCATATTGCTGGATAAACGCTCCCACCTCTGCCAATGGCTTGTTCAAAAGCATATTACGAGGGCATCCAGTCTGAATACATTGCGCCTTGCTTATACGGAAGGATTGAGAAAACACACCATCAAAGAAATCTGTAGTAGATACCATATAGTCTGGACGGCGGAATGGTGCAGGATGGAAGAAAGTATCTCGGATATCGCGTTGTACATAGCGTTTGGCTAAATCTCCCTTGGTGATACCAAACTCAATAGCTTTCATTGGTACACCATGCCAAAGATTGACGATCTTAGCACTACCTGCGAGGCAGAAAGCTATATCCGACGAATAGGAATTGACAAACCAGTATTTTGCTCTCAACGCATACCATAGTCCTTTAAATGAAGCCACAAAATAAGCTTCATAACCCAAACTACGAATATGCGCTACTGTGGATTTTTTGGTAGAAATCCATACGAGCTTGCGATTCTTAATATGCTCATTGGCGTAAATGAACTGGTATTTGGAATTATCATTGAATCCACCTCTATAGGAACCAAAGACCAATATCTTACTCGTTCGTGGAACGAGGTAAGACAAAGGGTAAACCATGTAGCACAGGAGGTATGCTATGAATTTGGCGAACTGTTTCATTCTCCACGTAGTTTGTGCAATGTTTCGTTAATCAGGGTAGATGAAGTGCCTTTGGTATAAGGGAAATACACTACCTTTGCTCCTACAGCATTGAGGTCGGCCTCGATCTTGTTCCACTTGTCGGTGCCCTTCCAATCATCACCCACGAACATAACATGGAAGTGGTATTTCTCCCATGCCTCCATCTTGTTCATATTCTCTTGGGTGACCACTTCATCTACATACTGAATTGCGCCCACAATCTCCTTGCGTTCCTCAAAAGGAATGACCGCATGTTTGTGTTTGTAACTCACTAACTCGTCTGTCGATACACCTACAATAAGGTAGTCACATTGCGCTTTGGCTTTGCGTAATAGATTGAGGTGACCGATATGGAATAAGTCATACACGCCAGTGGTATAGCCAATTGTGATAGGCTCATACATATTGAGGAACTGCTCCAAGCAGTATAGTTGCCATTTTTGATTGCCCGTGAGTTGGGTCATGTCAATATCACGGCGAAACTCTGGGCGTGTTGGACCTTGCCAATCTTTGAAATACGCATCCACAGGACGAGGCATTGGCACTTTATTTGGCACAGGAATCTCAGGGTATTTTATCTGCATGAGTTCACGGATAAGATACTTTGATTCGCCATTGCGTACACGAATCAAGTCCAATGGGTCTGCCATGCGGAGTAGAGCGTATGGATCGGTATAAGGCATACCCGCTGTCTTAAAGGCATTGTAGTAGGAACTGGATGACTCGCGACTAAACACATCATCCATAAAGTGTAAGAAATCAATCTTCTCTCCTTGGCGATAGCGCTCATAAAGATAGGACATATCCTCGGACTCTCTCAATACGCGAGCAGGATCAAGGAAGGTATAGCGTTTCGCAAAGTCTTCTACCGTCCAATCTCTGGAGAGCAGTTGATCCATACCGCCAAAGATCAGGTCGCTACTCTCGCCCACAATCAAGCGAGTCACGCCATCTGCTTTGGCTTGTAGGGCTGCTTGATAGAGTTGTGGCTCGATGGAGTGAACAGGAGCGTTCTTTGAACGCATTACTGGCTCAAGACAGTTTTGTACTGTATTCCAATCTATATCCACATAGTGGAGGTTTAGTCCGTAGTACTTTGCGTAGTATTCTGCACGAGCCAATTCCTCTTTTTGGTATTCACCACCAAGGAAACGGAAGGTGTAGGCATCGCAACCAGGCATGTAGGCTGCCAAAATAGCGGAGTCCATACCGCCCGAAAGGCAGATACCTAGTTTCTCGCCTTGGAGCGAGTCAAAGACTTTTTGGATAGCGTTGTCAATATCCTGTGCGGTATGCACATAAGTAAAATACTCTGGATTAGATAGTGGTATATTTTCGTGATGAAGTTCAGGATAGAAATCCATGCCTTCGCGCTCGATGTAACGGAAAGCTAAATAGGAACTCATGCAGAAATTCTTGTTGTTCATTTTATATATCTTCTTTGAATGTTATTTTCTTGTTTTGTTCTTCGCCCTCAACAATATAGATTGGCACCTGAGGCATGTGTTCATGCACAATCCCACAATCGTCTGTTGCTGGCAAATGACATGCAGAGCATGCTGGTACATCGCAAATATCTGCTCCGAGAGCTTTGGCGTATGCTTCGGCTATCAACTCTAAGCGGAATGCCTGTGGTGTTTGGGCACGCATGACGGTAGCACGGTTAGGAATACGCGCGACTTTGCCATCTACCATTTCATAAACAGTGTCTGTACTTGGGATAGCCACCGTCACGGCCTCATGCTCCTCTAGCGCCTCGCACACACGAGCAATGATGTCTTGACTGACAAATGGTCTTGCCGCATCGTGCAAGAGTAAGTTTGCCTGTTCGCCTTTCGCCTCATCGCCTAATAGCTTTATTGCCTGTACACTAGACTCCCAACGTTCTTTGCCGCCAGGGATGATGTGGCTAACTTTTTGCCATGCGTTGGCGAGAAGCATTTGCTCGGCATGCATGATATAGTCGGGGTGCATAACAATGCAAATCTCCTGAATATGAGGCGATTGCTCGAAGGCATCTACTGCGTGTTCCAAGACACTCTTGCCATCTTGCAATGGCAACAATTGCTTAGGAGTATTACCTCCTACTCGGGCACCTATGCCTCCTGCTAATATGACTGCGATGTTAGTCAATTTTGAATTATGAATTAAGAATTATGAATTGTTTTTTGCTGCGAGGATCATTTCGCAGATTTCGCGGATGGCGCCATCGCCACCTTTTTTAGTAAGTTGAATAATGCCAGGAACGGCTTTTACCTCGGGAATGGCATTGGCTGGGCAAGCGGCTACGCCTGCGTGTTGCAAGAGATCAAGGTCGTTCACATCATCGCCTACAAAGCAGACATTCTCCAATGTGATACCTAACTCAGCGCAAATTTGGTTAGCAGCATCGAGTTTGGTCATCTTCACGCCATCCACTACGCGGCCGACACCCGTGTAGATATATTCTAATCCTAGTTTCTGTCCACGTTTCATGCCAATGGCTGTATTCTCGCTGGTGAGGATACCGCAAGGGATTCCCGCTTTGCGCAGAAGAACAATGCCCATGCCGTCATATACGCAAAAGCGTTTGAACTCATCACCGCTCTCGGTGTAGTACATGCCGCCGTCGGTCATGCAACCGTCCACGTCGGTGAGAAAAAGTTTGATATTTTTCATTTCTTTCCTATTTATGGGGACAAAGGTACAACTTTTTTCGTTAATATGCAAATTAAGCTGAAAATATTTGTGTATGTTAAAAAAAAAATGTACCTTTGCGGGTAAAATAGTATGATCCATGCGAATTGTAATTTTAGGTACAGCTTGGCCCTACAGAGGCGGATTGGCAGCGTTTAACGAACGACTTGCTAGACAATTTGTAATAGAAGGACACCAAGTGGAAGTGGTGACATTTCGTTTGCAATACCCTGGTTTTCTTTTCCCAGGAAAGACGCAGTATAGCCATGAAGTTGCTCCTGAAGGATTGAAAATCACCCGCGAAATAAATTCGTGCAACCCATTGAGTTGGATTAAAGTAGGCAAAAGATTGAAAAAGGAAGCACCCGATTTGTTAATCAGTTGCTATTGGATGGCATTCTTTGCGCCATGCTACGGAGTGATTCAAAACATCGTCAAACGCAATGGTAAGACAAAATGTATCGCACTGGTACACAACATGATACCACATGAGCCAAGTATATTGGACAAATTATTGGCGCCATTTTACGTAAAGCAGAACGATGGTTTTGTAGCGTTGTCAGATAGCGTAGTGAAGGATATTGCTTCGTTGGATAAATACAACAAACCCAAAACGTTCTCTCCTCACCCTGTATATGATCATTATGGCGAAAAAATGGACAAAAATGCAGCATGCGAAGCGTTAGGATTGAATCCTCACAAAAATTACATGCTATTTTTCGGTTTGGTTAGAGCATACAAGGGACTGGACTGGTTGTTGGAAGCGTTTGCAAAAGTGAAAGATGAATTGACGGATTTGCAGTTGATTGTAGCGGGAGAGTTTTATGAGGATGAGGATAAATATCGCAAGCAGATTGCGGATAACGGCTTGATAGATAGAGTGATTATCAAGAACGAGTTTGTTGCAGATGCTGATTTGAGAAAATATTTTGGAGCAGCCGATTTAATCGTTCAGCCATACAAGACAGCCACGCAAAGTGGGGTGACACAGGTGGCGTTCCACTTCGAGAAACCTTGTTTGGTGACCAATGTAGGTGGATTAGGTGAGATTATTCATCACGGGAAGATGGGCTATGCCGTTGATCCGCAAGTAGATGCAATAGCCGATGCGCTGATTGATTATTATGCGAACGATAGACAGGCAGCGTTTACAGAATACTTAATAAAGGAAAAAGAATTGTACGGATGGAATATCATGGCGCAAGCTTTCTACCGTATTTTGTTACATATGGAAAAATAACAATACAATGATGCGAGCAATATCTCCCTCTCTTTTGGCAGCGGATTTTGGCAATTTGCAACGCGAATGCGAAATGATCAATGCAAGTAGTGCAGAATATCTGCATATTGACGTGATGGACGGCGTGTTTGTGCCTAACATCTCGTTTGGATTTCCCGTGATGGAAGCGTGTAAGAAACACTGTACCAAGCCATTGGACGTACACTTGATGATTACCCACCCCGAAAAATATGTAGAACGCTTTTGCGATGCTGGCGCATGGAGTGTGGGATTTCACATTGAAGCAGTAGATGACCCTATGCCTGCGATAGAGCTGATAAGGAAAAAAGGTGTACGTACTTGCCTGACAATCAATCCAAAAACCGACATTCATAGTCTGGATCCCTATTTAGGCGAGGTGGATATGGTACTCTTGATGTCGGTACAAGCGGGATATGGAGGTCAGGGCTTCATCCCAGAGTCATTGGATCGTTTGCGCTATCTTCGCCAAGCGATTGATGAGCGCGGATTGAAGACACTGATTGAGGTAGATGGCGGAGTAAATGCCAAGTTGGCACCTGAATTGTGGGCAGCTGGAGCAGATATTTTGGTGGCTGGTAGTGCGGTGTTTAATGCCAAAGATCCAATAACAATGATTAACCTCTTGAAAGAGGGTTAACCACCGCAATTCAGAGGACGCTCTACGAGCTACAGTTTAGAGGTTAAAGGCGAGAGATATATGAGATGGTTGGCGGCACATACATGGTTGATAGCATTGGTGCCGTTGGTAGTGATAATATGGGTAAGCGGCTATACAGGTAAGCCGCTTAACTTATTGAAAGACACTGAAGTAGGCTATATTGGTAAAGATACGGTTCTAGCGATGCGCCTACAGAGCGAAGGACAAGAAAAAGCTAAGACCATACGCTATGAAGCAACGGTAGAAGACGGGAGTAAAGTGTTGCTCTACCTGCAAAAAGATAGCCTCATGATGCCTAAAAGGGGGGATGTATTGTTGGTGCAAACGACTGTTAAAAGAGGCGATCAATTGGGAGAGTTTGACTATGGATTGTATCTTAGGAGGCAAGGGATAGCAGGCACATGTTGGGCATATAGAAGAAACTGGCAAGTGATTGGTCATGAGGAAGATAGGAGTATCAAAGGATATGCACGAAGATGTCAATACTATCTGCACCAACAATACCAAAAAATGGGGATAACGGGCAAAGAGTTGGGCATCCTTTCCGCACTAACCTTGGGCTACCGTGAAGAATTGGACAAAGACGTACAACGCGTTTTTTCAGCTTCGGGCGCGATGCATGTATTGGCAGTCAGTGGTTTGCACACAGGAATCGTGTGGGGTGCTATCGTCTGGCTTTTGACTTTGGGAGGATGGAAGAAACCATTGTGGGACGAGAAGGGCAAGCGTTGGCTGCTGAATATCAGTTCGATCATGCTGATTTGGGCATACGCGTTGATCACGGGCCTGAGTCCATCGGTGATGCGAAGCGCATTGATGTTGAGTTTTTGGGCTTTGAGCAATCTATTTGAGCAATATACCTCGCGATGGAATCCCGTGTTAGCAGCAGCTTTTATCATTCTGGTAATCAATCCATTAGCATTATGGAGTGTGAGTTTTCAGTTGAGTTTTGCAGCAGTGATAGGTATCATGTGGGCAGGCAGTAAGATGCAGCGAATGGTGATTTTGCATGGGAGAATATGGCAGTACATCGGAGGATTGCTGCTGGTTTCAGTAGCCGCACAGGTAGGTACGATGCCGTTGACGTTGCATTATTTCGGGCAAACGAGCAACTATTTTGCGCTGACAAATCTGATAGTAATTCCCATGGCAGGATTGCTTTTGGTATTGGGTTTCAGTACGTTATCCATGTCGTGGTGCGTAGTCGGGGAATGGTTAGGAGCGGCCACCAAATGGTGTACGTGGGTCATGCGGGAAGCCGTAGAATGGGTAGAGAGTTTGCCTTTTTCAACGACCCAGATACATTTAAGTAGCGAAAGTGTAGTGGGGCTTTACTGCGCGTTTATTTGTGGATTGCTCATGCTACGTGGCGGCAAAGTACATTGGTGGTGGCTAATCGGAGTGGTCGTTAGTTTGGTTGGGATAATGAATTTTGAATTAAGAATTATGAAATAGATGAGCGATGTCAGTCAGTATAAAAAGAAAAAAAAACGGTCTATCTACAGCGTATCATCAGCGCATCTACAGCGGAATAACTAACTACTAACTAATCATTAATCAGATGAAAACGTTTAGTTTAAGAGAATTGTGCGATTGCATTCAGGATGTCATTGAGCATGAACTCCCCGAACGGTATTGGGTTTGCGCGGAAGTTGGTTCGATGAGCACCCGCGGACATTGCTATATGGAATTGGTGGAAAAAGGCGAAAATGGGATCCTTGCAGCCAAAGTAAGAGCCACCTGCTGGAGTAATGTATATACCTTATTATCAGCTTATTTCACCCAAGAAACAGGACAAGCATTGCGCGCAGGTATGCAAGTACTCATCGAAGTGAGCATAGAGTTTCACGCCGTGTATGGATTGAGCCTAAACATCTGGAATATAGACCCCACTTACACCATAGGCGATTTGGCCAAACAACGCCAAGCCACCATCCGCCGATTAACCGAAGAAGGTGTGATGGAGTTACAACAAGCATTGACAATCCCAAGTCTGCCACGACGGGTGGCTGTAGTATCATCGGCTGATGCGGCAGGATATGAAGATTTCTGCAACCAACTGAAGCATAACCGTTTTGGATTCACCTTCCACACCCACCTATATCCCGCTGTTATGCAAGGAGATACAGCACCCAAAAGTATCATTGGCGCGCTCAACGAGATTGCCTCTGTGGAAGACGAATGGGATGTGGTAGTCATTATTCGCGGTGGAGGCGCAAGCTCAGACTTAGGGTGCTTTGATGATTATGATTTGGCTAACCATTGCGCACAGTTTCCCTTGCCCATCATTGCAGGTATAGGTCATACGCGAGACGTAAGTGTGGTGGACATGGTAACACATACGAGCGTCAAAACTCCAACAGCAGCCGCAGAACATCTGATTGAACACATCGCAATGCAAGTAGAGCATGTGGGAGACCTATTAGCACGTTTACGAAATGCCACTCAAAGCGTGGTGAATAAAGAAAAAAATAGGCTACTCATGTACCCTCAAAGAATGGAGAGCGCCATCAGAAGGGCTGTAATAAAAGAACAAGGAAAATTGTCTTTATGGATGAAAACCATAGAGTTACACTCACCAGAGAGGATATTCAACATGGGATATAGCCTAACTATGCGGAATGGCAAAATAGTAAAAAGTAGCCGAGATATTGAGTCTGGCGATACGATTGAAACCTATTTACAAGACGGAACAATTCATTCAGTTGTGAAATGAAAAAGCAACGGAAAATATATTTCTTAATGACCCTTGAGCAATGGTTGGGGCTTGTGCTATTGATATTCTTGATTATTGGCACGCTAGTTATTGTGCGTCATCTTCAACCTCAAAAAACGACAGAGAAGAGCTGGGCAAACGATTCGACAATAACACAATTCGCTGATTATCAACAGAAACAAGATAGTATCCATAAAGACAGATGGAAAAAGGAGCGTGACACCATAGCGATTCGCATGCAAGCATTTGATCCTAACAACGCAGATAGCCTTACTTTACTGCACTTAGGACTCAAACCCTGGCAAGTCAAAAACATATTGAAATACCGCTCAAAAGGCGGTAAATATCGCAAAGCCGCAGATTTAAAACGGATGTACGGCATGACAGATAGTATGTATCAAGCGTTGACACCTTATATATATATCGCGCGCGAGGAAGAAGATAGTCTAGCACCAGACTCCACACGATTAGATAGTCTGCCAAAATGGAAAAAAGAGAACAAAGATACCATACTCAATTTGCGAACAGCAGACACAACAGAGCTAAAAATGATTCGCGGAATAGGTTCATACAGAGCACGACAAATCATACGCTATCGCGAGCAATTAGGTGGATTTGTCAAGATAGAGCAAGTGCTTGAGGCACCAGGAATGGAAAAAGTGGAAGCTGATAGCCTGCTGAGGTGGTTGATGATAGATAGCATCGCTGTGGAGCAGATGAATGTGAATCAAGTGAGTGCGCAACGATTAGCCAAGCACCCTTATCTACGCTTCGAACAAGCCAAAGCGATCTATGAACTACGAAGAAAGAAGATACGGCTACATTCGATAGAAGATTTAGAGGAATTGGATTGTATGGATGCAAGAACCCTTGAAAAGATAGCTCCATACCTTAATTTTGACAAAAAAAATAATTACTAATTTAGTTTGGCACAGTATTTGTAGTAATTAGAATCAGAACATTACTATGCAATGAAGAAAGTACAAACTAACATACTAGTAGTAGATGGTGATGCTAACTTGAGCACCGTCTTGGCAGATTACCTACGCAGCAAAAACTATTCAGTAGAAATAGCAGCCGATGGAAAAGAAGCATGGGATCTAGCCATGATCAAGCATTACGATCTGGTTATCAGCGATATAGTATTACCAAAAGTCAGTGGTTTTGATCTAATCAAAATGATTCGCGCCCAGAAATCTGACTTGCCTATCATCGTGTTAAGTGCAAAAATGGATCGAGATGATGTGATACGTGCATATGAATTAGGATGCGATGACTACATGAGTAAACCATTTTCTATGGACATCTTGATCTGCAAAATCGAGGCCGTCTTACGAAGATACCGTATGATCATGGAGTCAGAACAAACAGAATGGCAGTTGGGCGCACTGACATATGACTCTGTTCGACAACAGTTAGGAGAGAAGCATTTGAGTTCCAGAGAGAATGATTTGTTGAAGATGCTATGCATTAGCATGAATAACGTTGTGGAGCGTAACCGTATCCTAATGAGTATCTGGGGAGCAGATACATACTTCAACGCTAGGTCATTGAGCGTATATATCAATCACTTACGCAAATATCTAGGAGAAGATACGCCCGTTCGAATAATGAGCGTTCATGGCAAAGGATACAAATTAGTAATCTTAGAGTGACAACAAAGACCCAAACACGATTAAACTCAATCGTGTTGATAAAAAATAGTGTTTTTCATAATATGTGTGGAGAGTTCGATGGGATATCGCGCTCTCTTTTTTTATCCCAATTATTTGCGTATATCAAAAAAAAATTGTATCTTTGCAGCGGATTAATAGCATATGAAAATGAAAGTATTGCTTCTTTTTACTGGCGGCACTATATCTATGGTACGCGACCCACAATCTGGCGCTCTGCATCCTGCGGATATGCAGACATTCAAGGGCGTAGTACCTGAGTTATTCGCCAGTGATATTCAGGTAGATATGATTCCGTTTGATCCACTCTTGGACTCTTCGGATCTAAATCCAGACAACTGGCGACAAATGGCGCGCGTAGTGCAAGAGAACTACGATAGGTATGACGGTTTTGTCATCCTTCATGGCACTGACACCATGGCCTATTCTGCCTCGGCATTGAGTTTCATGTTTGACAATTTGTGCAAGCCAATCGTGTTTACAGGTAGCCAATTGCCCGTGGGAGTATTGCGGTCGGATGCAAAAGAGAACTTATTGACAGCCATAGAGATAGCCGCTGCGAAAGACGAAAATGGCAATGCGATAGTGCCCGAAGTAACGCTGTATATGGATGGCGAACTATATCGAGGCAATCGCGCAACCAAACGCAATGCAGAGCATTTCTCCGCGTTCAACTCCTACAATTATCCTGCGCTCGCGCGTGCTGGCGTACACATCACCTACAACCGTCAATTGATTGAACCAATTGGAAATACAGCACGTCCGTTGCACGTGTTTGACCGTTTTGATACACGCGTCGCCATACTGAAATTATTTCCAGGAATTACCGAAGAGGTGGTGGCCTCTGTCTTGAACATTCCTACCCTACGAGGAGTAGTACTAGAGACATTTGGCGCAGGCAATGCACCTTCGCACGAGTGGCTATACGAACGCTTGCGCAGTGCCGTAGATCGCGGAGTGGTCATCGTCAACAAAACCCAATGCAATACAGGTTCAGTAAGCATGGGACAGTATGCAGTGAGTCTTAACCTGCTAAAAGCAGGCGTAATCTCGGGTTATGACATCACGACAGAAGCTTTGCTAACAAAGATGATGCATGTGCTGGGCGAATATGGAGATGATATAGCAAAAATCAAAACGATGTTGTCTGCCTCCATCTGCGGAGAAATGACCAAGGCATAAAAGATTCAAACAAACGTAACAAAAAAGAAAATAATATGAAGAACTTACAACCTCAAGGTCTCTGGAGCAATTTCTACGACCTAACTCAAATTCCTCGTCCATCGGGTCAAAAGGAGGAAGTCAGTGCGTTCCTTGCTAACTACGGTCGCTCACTCGGATTGGAAACCATAGTAGATGCTATCGGAAATGTGATCATCCGTAAGCCAGCCAGTCCTGGCTATGAGAACCATCCTGGCGTGATACTACAAGGACACATGGACATGGTACCACAGAAGAACAATGACACAGTATTTGACTTCGCGAAAGACCCTATCGAGGCATATATAGATGGCGAATGGGTAACAGCCAATGGCACTACACTCGGTGCAGATAACGGCATTGGTGTAGCAGCAGCTATGGCTATCTTGGCAGACAAGAATGTGGTTCACCCACCATTAGAGATGCTTGTAACCGTGGATGAAGAGACTGGTATGTATGGTGCATTTGCTCTAGAAGGTGGTATGCTACAAGGCAAGACGTTGCTCAACCTCGACTCGGAAGCAGAAGGCGAATTGTATGTAGGTTGCGCAGGCGGCGTAGATACCACAGCCAAATTCGCTTACACACCAGTAGAAGTGGAGGAAGGCGATGTAGCAGTGAAGGTTAGTTTGACAGGTTGCAAGGGTGGTCACTCAGGTTGTGATATCCATCTGCAACGTGCCAATGCCAACAAGCTGTTATTCCGTTTCTTGAAAGAAGCAGTAGCTAACTACGAGGCACGTTTGGCAAGCGTAGAAGGTGGTAGTTTGCGCAATGCAATCCCGCGTGAAGCTTCAGCCATCATCACTATTCCAGCAGAAGGATTGGATGAGCTAATTGACTTGGTGGCAGAATGCGAAGACCTATTTGTGGCTGAATACGATGGCATAGAAGATAATATCCGTCTCACCGCAGAGCAAGTAGAATGCCCAGCTATGGAGCTACCAGAAGACGTACAAGACTTCTTGATCCATGCCATCACCGCTTGCCCTCACGGCGTATATCGCGTGATACCAGAGATGCCAGACGTGGTAGAGACCAGCAACAACTTGGCCATGCTCAAGACAGAAGATAACTGCGTAACGGTCATGTGCTTGACACGTTCTTCTGTAGAATCACGCAAGGAAGAGTTGCAAGAGATCATCCAATCCGTATTTGCCATGGCAGGTGCCGAAGTGGAGTTCTCTGGTTCGTATCCAGGATGGAAACCTAACCTCAAGAGCCATATATTGGATGTAATGAAGCAAACCTATCAATCCAATTATGACGTTGAACCACGTGTGATCATCATCCACGCGGGCTTAGAGTGCGGTATCATTGGACGTAATTACCCTGGTATGGATATGATCTCGTTCGGTCCTACCATCAAGTATCCACACTCACCAGACGAGAAAGTAAACATCGCTTCTGTGGCAAAATTCTATGAATATCTATTAGCAACACTAAAAGCGTTATAATCAGACACATACCAAAAAAGCCGTTTCATGGATGTGAAACGGCTTTTTTCTTTAATCAGCAGCTATCTCATAACAAAAGAAGAAGCATTTCTGCTTCTTCTTGCGGTGCGGACGGGACTCGAACCCGCGACCCCATGCGTGACAGGCATGTATTCTAACCAACTGAACTACCGCACCAATTTTATGTCTTAGCTTCATTTTCGAAACCGAGTGCAAAGGTACTGCTTTTTTTTGACATGACCAAATATTTTGAGAAAAAAAAATCATTTTCACGTATTTTTGCTACTTTTAGTTGACAAAAACAACAAAAATATGCTATAAATCATATTTTATTTGTGTAAAATTTGGCCAATACAGAAAAAAGCAGTACCTTTGCACCGTGTTTTTCATGGTATTAGAT
>JAZOVR010000014.1:0-2700 GCA_045658785.1 Paludibacteraceae bacterium
AGGTAGTACTTTTTTATGATATATGCAAATAAAAGTCTAATAAAATATACTTTTTACTCGTTTTTTCTCCTATTAGAACTTCAATTTCTCGCTATTGCCAAATTTCTCGTAGCCTGAGATAATGACACGGTCGCCTGGGTGGAGGCCTTCGATGACTTCGTAGTACTGCGGATTTTGGCGACTGAGGCGAATATCTCGGCGAGTAGCACCCTTGCCATCCGCATCCATCACATAGATCCATCGTCCGCCTGTGGTCTGGAAGAATGCGCCACGAGGGATAAGCATAGCTTGTTCTGACTCACCCAATTGCAGATTGAGGTAATATGTTTGACCGCTGCGGATATTGTCGGGCTGTGCGCCCACGAACTTCAAGTCGGCACGGAACTTACCATTGCGCACCTCTGGATAGACCTTGCGCACTACCGCACGGAACTGTTCATCACGGCGCTCGAAAGTCGCCTCTAAGCCTGCCGCCACACGGTCGATATAATGCTCGTCGAGTTGCGCCTCAATCTTGTAGTTGCCAAGGTCGTTGATTTGTCCAATCTTGGTGCCTTGGGCAATGGATTGTCCGAGTGTGGCTTCCAGCAGTCCGAGTTCGCCATCAATAGGCGCTTTGATAGTGAGGTTGTCTTTGCGGCGGCGAATCATCTGCATATTGAGGCGCATGTTGGCAAGGCTCTCTTGCATCTGGCTGACTTGCACGCTGCGGTAGAGACTATCTTGTTCGGCACGGTGATTGACCAGTTGTAGGCGTTGTTGTGCCAAACGGTGGTCCTCCTCCGCACGGAGGTATTCCTCACGAGCAATGAGTTGGTCGGCATACAGTGCACGCTGCGCCTCGGCGGTGCGGCGTGTGCGTTCTACTTCCATTGCCAGTTGCAACCGTTCTTGTTCCAGACTGAGTTTCTGCTGCTCCATAGAGATGAGAGTGTTGCGCAGAAGGTTCTCTTTCTCAGCGAGTTCGGCTTCGGAGTTGAGGATTTGCAGGTCGAGGTTATCGTTGCTGAGCACCAGTATGCGGTCGCCTGCCTTGACATGCGCACCCTCTTCCACGATGATCTCTTGCACGACACCGCCTTCGAGTGGCGAGAGCTGGATAGTGGTCATGGGTTGCACTTGTCCATTGAGACGAATGTAGTCGTTGAACTCGCCTTCGGTGACGGTGGCGATGGTCAGAGTTTCGGGGTCGATACGCATAGCGCCATTGCTGCTACGCGCAAGGAGAATAATGAGCAGTATAGCCACTGCTGAGCCCAACCAATAGGGCAATGCTTTGAGGGTAAAGGCACGGGCAATTCCTTTTTTCTTTTCGATGATTTTATCCATGATGTTTATTTAGATGTTAGACCGTTTTACTGTTAGACCGCCATGCTGTTGGATGTTAAACTTCGCCTTTCATCGCGCAGCGCGTTCTTACATTCTTATTGGCAAACTGCGTGCCAAAATATGTAATATGCTGATAGTGAACACAATGCTATTTTTAGCATTTTACGCATATGTAAAGAAACTTTACAATTGAGTGTAAAGGGATTTGACAAAATTAGTAGGAGTGAACAAGACCTATTCAACTTAAATAGCACAAAAACGCACTTTCTTTTGCACATATCAGAAAAATTCACTACCTTTGCGAGCGTATTATAAAAATTGCAAAACACCATAATAATGAAACAGGTATTATCTTTATGCATGATTTGCTTTTGGGCAATATCAGCGATAGCGCAGCGCGCTGCTGTCCCAGTTGGCTATGTGGATTTGGGATTGCCAAGTGGTACTTTGTGGAAACTACACAATGAAGCAAAATTTTATACTTATGAAGAAGCAATAACTACATTTGGTAATCAATTACCAGAGAAACATCATTTCGTTGAATTGGAAAAATTCTGTGAGTGGAAATGGATAGATGATGGTAGTTATCAGGTTGTTGGTCCTAATGGTAATAGTATGATATTACCAGCAGATGGCTACCGTGGTTGCGGCATAGAAATAAGCCATATAGTAAACAATATTGGTATAAATGGTTACTACTGGTCATCCACTCCTTACGATTCAGACAATGCGTGGAACCTCTGCTTTGATTCTATTGGAGTTTATATCTATCAAGACCGTAAATGCGGCGGAGTATCCGTGCGCTTAGTCCAATAATTTAGGATATTGCGTTCGCAAGAACGCTCTGCAAAAGAATTCCCACAGAAAGCCCACCGAAGTCCTAGAGATGTCCTATAGTAATCCCGAAACGCGCAGGGAATTTACACTCCCAATACAATAGAAGGGGAGATGTTAAGTTTTTGGCTTATTGTTCGAGCGAGCGAGAGGCTGGGCTCTACTTTACCGTGCATGATTTCACTCAAACGAGGGGCACTGATACCAAGCATTGCTGCCACTTTGGTTTGAGTCAATCCCATTTCAAACATGCGCAGTTTGATAGTAGCAACTAATGTAGGTTTACCTATCGGATAATGTATATCCTCGTAATCCGCCACAAGGTTAGAGATAAGCGCCAATTCGATATTTTCTGGGCTATCCTCTGGAATATTATCTCCCCATGTCAACGGAAGTAATTCTTCTATACGAGCAAGCATTGCTTCGTATTCTTTTTGTGTCTTGATAGCTGTCATATCGTTATAAATTTGAAATATCTGTTATTTTGTCGTATTCGGCATGCGTGCCAACAAAGCGAATATATACTAATTGAGGGGT
>JAZOVR010000015.1:0-3572 GCA_045658785.1 Paludibacteraceae bacterium
CCGATATTATCAAGTCCTTGAGTGTAGAGTGTGTGTAGCTTCCCCAATTTCTCAGCATAGTCGTTAAGTTCGCCTAAGATGATCTTCGAGGTTTGACCTTCTTGACTTAAAACTAGATGTTTTGGCGTTGAAACATGTATATTCTTTATACGTTTGTTCCAATACTGATTTGCGTTAAGCCATACAACGAAATCATAATATTCTTCTGTAGCAGCACGCTGACCAACACATCCTTTGAATGTGGGTACATCCACATGAATATGTTTGCGTATTGGCATTACCCGACGGTCCGAATCTACGTAATAAGAGCCTTCACTAGTTATTACACTTAATATTGGAATTCGCTGATTTACAGTTATATGTACAGCTCCAAAGGGTGATTTGTAGCATTCTGCATTGCGAACCATGTCGTGTTTTAGCAAGCATTGCTCAATGGTGTGACAATCTATGCTTTCCATGGTTTGTGCCAAAGGATAACATCCTTTTTGTTTCAAATATCCTTCAATTTCTGTTGTACCAACAAATTGGCGTTCCAAACTATCTTTCACCATGATGCAGACATTTGTACATGGTGAATCATCGCTACATGTAGAGCACCAAGCTCCACCAATCAATACTACCCCGCAACATACTATGATGCTGGCAGTTAAGAAGATTTTTTTTACCATACTTTTCATAATAAAGGTTTATAATGTTAATGCTTTTTGTATCTCATTCACTCGTCGATCTATATCGCCTGCTCCCATAGTTATCACTGTACATGCTTTTCCTTTTTTTATACAATGTTTTACGCGTTCACGCAGGTATTTTGCTAGGATTTCTGGCAATACTAAAGCGCGTTTGATGGTAATCTTTTCCAAGAGCCAATCACTAGTTACACCTTCAATCGGCTTTTCACGAGCAGGATAAATAGGGAGCAATGCCACTTCGTCTAGATCACTCAATACAGAGGCGAAATCATCTGCAAAATCTTTTGTTCGGCTAAATAAATGCGGTTGAAATACACCTATAATGTACCTATCTGGATATAGTTTTCGTACAGAATCAACGCATGCTTTTAACTCAATAGGATGATGAGCATAATCATCAATATAGCTTACTTGTGGGGTGGATACATGGGTGTTAAATCGGCGATAAACACCCGAGAATGTGCGAACACCATCACGTAATTCATCGTCTGTAGCACCCAACAGCCATGCTACAGCCATTGCTGCTACGCTATTTTCTATGTTAATCCATACTGGGACCCCTAATTGAATATTCTCTATAACATGCTTTGGGGTGTGAAAATCAAACCAAATCTCACCATCGAGAATGTGTATGTTCTCCGCATGAAAATCAGCTATTCCATCAACAGCATAACGATATACTTTTGCTCTCAAATTGCTGACTTTCAGCTCTAAACCATGTTTTAATATAATAGTATGATCTACTAGTGTAGCATACTTTTCGAAACTCTCACGATACGCTTCCTCTGAACCATATATGTCCAAATGATCGGGGTCGATGCTGGTTATCACAGACATATATGGCGTGAGATGATGGAACGAGCGATCAAACTCATCGGCTTCAACCACTACATGATTGCTTTTGTCTAAAAGCAAATTAGTTCCGTAGTTATTTGCTATACCTCCTAAAAACGCATTTGTTCCCAGGTGTGATTGGTGTAGGATATGTGCTAAAAGGGTACTGGTAGTGGTTTTTCCATGTGTGCCTGCTACGCATAGAGCACGCTCAGAGCGAGTGACTAATCCTAGGACCTCTGCTCTTTTGAGAAGTACGAACCCATTTTCTTTTAGCCATACGTATATGGCCATATCCGATGGTACTGCTGGAGTTCTAACTACTATAGTCTTAGCGGAATCCAAACTTTTTACCCTATCTAAACAATCGTCATATTGTATCTCTATGCCTTCTTGCGTTAATGCTTCGGTTATCGGAGAAGGTGTGCGGTCGTATCCCAAAACACGATTACCTTTGGCTGCAAAATAACGAGCCAAAGCACTCATGCCTATACCTCCTATCCCCAAAAAATAATATGTATCTACGTTTGTGTTCATATTCAGCCCGCAAAGTTACGAAAAAAAAAGCATATTGACAAACAAAATGCAGAATTATTTGTATTTTAATCGTTTTTATATTCTACAACACATTTTATCCAAAAGATTTGGTCACATCGGATATTTTTTGTACCTTTGCATGTTCATTGTGTAAACTAGGCAAAAAATACAATAATCATAATTAAAAACAACAAAAATCAAAAAACTTATGTGGTTAAAAGATTCATCTATTGGCCGTAAACTTGTGATGAGTATCACTGGTTTGGCTTTGGTTTTCTTCTTGCTTTTCCACGGCGCGATGAACCTCGCGTTGGTATTCTCGGAGGAGGCCTACAACGTAATCTGCTCTATTCTTGGAGCTAACTGGTATGCATTGAACGCAACTGCTGGCCTTGCTTTCTTGGTAGTGTTGCACTTTGCTTACGCACTTTACCTGCCCATCCAAAACCGTATGGCTCGTGGTAAAGATCGCTATGCTGTTACCGCTAAACGCGAAGGCGTAGAGTGGGAGTCAGAGAACATGTTGGTGCTCGGTTTTATCGTAATCGGCTTCCTCGTTCTCCACATGGCTAACTTCTGGTTCAAGATGCAGTTCACCGAGATTATGCACATTTTGGGTGCGCACGATTTCTCTGTATCTGAGTTCGCTCCAACCGATGGCGCTGGCCTCGTTAAGGCACTCTTCACCACTCCTATCTGGGGTCAAGTGTACTGCGTACTCTACCTCGCATGGCTCGTTGCATTGTGGTTCCACCTCCGTCACGGTGTATGGTCTGCACTCCACACCATGGGCTTCAACAACCTCGTATGGATGAAGCGTGTGAAAGTGATTGGTACCATCGTAGCTACCCTCGTAGTAGGCCTCTTCGCTGTGGTAGTTATCTACTATTTAGGTTATGGAATAGGTGTTATGAGTTACCATGCATGCTGTGCATAATTGAAACTTCTGAAACTTTGAAACTTTTCAACAAATTTTGATAAAAATTTCATTAAGATATGGCAACAAAAAAAGAAACTGCGCAGGTTATTACGCCTGAAATGGCGAAGATCCCTGCTGGTCCACTCGAGAAGAAATGGACCAATTACAAAGACCATCAGAAGTTGGTCAACCCAGCCAACAAGCGTCGTCTTGACGTGATTGTAGTTGGTACTGGTTTGGCTGGTGCATCTGCTGCGGCTTCACTCGCAGAGATGGGCTTCAATGTCCTCAACTTCTGTATCCAAGACTCTCCACGTCGTGCACACTCTATCGCAGCACAAGGTGGTATCAACGCGGCTAAGAACTACCAAAACGATGGCGACTCTGTATATCGCCTCTTCTACGACACTATCAAGGGTGGTGACTACCGTGCTCGTGAGGCAAACGTGTACCGTCTTGCTGAGGTGAGCAACAGCATCATCGACCAATGTGTGGCTCAAGGTGTTCCTTTCGCTCGCGAATACGGCGGCTTGCTCGACAACCGTTCTTTCGGTGGTGCGCAAGTATCTCGTACTTTCTATGCTAAGGGTCAA
>JAZOVR010000016.1:0-1100 GCA_045658785.1 Paludibacteraceae bacterium
TATGTACTGCGGAAATATGTTCGGTGCTTAATGCCAATTAAGGATTGTAGAGTATCTCTATCAATTTCTCCTTCAATGCAAGTAACAATAGTTCTAATAGCTTTAGATACACTTCCAACATCATGAGCAGTATCATGAGCAGTATCATGAGCACTTATAGGCAAAGTTATACGAATAAAGTTATCTGTAAACTTGAAGCAATCTTCACCATATGCACGCAAGATACGAGGAATACCAGAGTCCAACGACTCTACCAATTCCACATCACGATAAATACGCATTAACTCCTTATTGCGAGGAATGGAGATTCCATTGAAGAATTCTTCTCTTGTTAGAGATTCGGGCAAACGACCGGCAGAGGTTATCTCAAGTCTATCGGGGAATATCTCAAACTTGGGTGGTACCTCAAACGAATAGTCATTATGTACTATGGCATTGATGACAGCCTCGCGCAAAGCGACCTTATTCCACAAAGGAGTTTCAATACGCTCCATTGGGGTTATGGTTGCAGCTACCTTGTTCTCAATATCCAGTTTTGACAATACACTCTTGGTCGCCTTGATAAGAGAGCAGTATCCATACTCGTTATTCTCTACCAAATCGCAACGGTCAAGGCTTGAATACTTCGCAACCTTGATTGAATTGCCATTCTCATCAGCCAACAGATATGCTACATAGTTGTACTTGCCATCATCTGTAAGCAACTCCAATGTACGCTTGAAGTTATCATTGAGCCTTTTACCACGCTCATCATAGTAGATACGCAACTGTTCAAAACTCAAATCCTGACGATTAGACACAATGCGCCCGATAGAGTTACGGGTACGCATAGCAAACAGGCGGTCAATCTGCTCTTGTGGCATAGGCTCGGCAGATGTTCCCACACGCATATACGCACCTCGTGGAGTCATACCGTACTTCGTTTTGAAATATGGTTTCTCTATTCCACTCGCTACCGTAACCTTAATAATGCTACGTCCATCCTTTTGTTCTTCAGCAATATCAAACAGACCCATAGCGGACGGAGAAATATTATGCTTAATGCGGTCTTTTAACCACAACATACAATCGTCTACATCACTCACGCCCACAGTTGAGGC
>JAZOVR010000017.1:0-21420 GCA_045658785.1 Paludibacteraceae bacterium
CCTCACCTTTGTATAATACCGATGGTACGATCTATACGTTGAATAGTCGTGTGCGATTACACCACGTAGGAATAAGGGGTGATATTTATGGTTTCAAATACCGTTTACTTTGTTCATATGCGCGCAACTTTGGCAATAACAATGCCTCCAAAGCTACCCTTTCTACGAATACTGCCACTTTGTTAGAGGTGTCCAAACGTATTGAGAAAGCATGGGGATTAGATTTTGGTCTAAGCTTGGCAGGAGATTTTGGAACACAGTTTGGCAATCAGTTTGGTGCGATGCTTACTATTCGTAAACAAGGAATAATCACACAATGGTAAATAATAAATTACATATCATTATGCCTGTCAAGGACTCTGTCGTAATCGCCGAGAGAGCCATTCGGGCAATCGTAGAGAGTGGATACGCACTTTGTGTATATGACGATAATTCGCTGCCAGAAAATGCGCAACGTCTGGATGATATGGCTGCGGAAATGAATATTCAAGTGGTGCATATTTCTACCCTAACTGATCATCCTTCACCAAATTATCGATTAGTATTACAACTGGCTCGGCAAGAGGCTTTAGATACAGGTCGGCATTTGGTTATCGTAGAAAGCGATGTGATTATTAAGGCAAATACGCTGGATAGAATGCTGGAGGAAGTGCAAGAAGGAGTGGGCATGGTGGCTGCGGTTACAGTTGATGAAGAGGGAATATACAATTTTCCTTATCATTATCTTCATCGTTTGCGCTATCGTTTTTTAAGCAATAAAACTATTAACACTAAAAAACGCTTCTCTTTCTGTTGTACTTTGTTGACCAATGAACTGCTAAAAAATGCTGATTTTCAACAGCTTGACCCTACAAAGAACTGGTACGATGTCACTATTTCACATTGGTCAATCGCATTGGGTTTACGCAATATGCTCATGTTGGGGAATCCAGTTTTACACCTTCCACATTCTTCGCGTCCTTGGAAACGATTGAAATACACGCATCCTTTGCGTTATTATTGGCGTAAGATAACTCAACGCTTGGACAAAATATGAAACCGCTTGTTAGTGTCATAATACCTATCTACAATGCAGCGCCTTATTTGCAAGAGACGCTGGATAGTATATTGGCATCCACTTATCGACCTGTGGAAGTGGTAATGGTAGATGATGGAAGCAAAGATAATAGTCTTTCAATTGCAAAGTCTTATTGTGATCAACATCCAGAATGTCAGGTAATTGCACAAGAAAATAGAGGGGTTTCTGCCGCACGAAACACCGCAATTAGGGCCGCTAAAGGCAGCTATATATTGCCTGTAGATGCCGATGACAAGATTGCAGATACCTTGATTGAGAAGGCGGTTGAGACAATCGAAAACAATAACAATATCCGAGTAGTTGGTTGTCGTTGCTGGATGTTTGGAGCTGTTGATAAAGAGTGGAAATTGCCACAGTTTAGTCATGCACGGTTAGCTCGCAAAAACATGATTCCTGCTACAGCTCTCTATCGGAAAGCAGATTGGGAACGATGTGGAGGATATTGTGAGGAAGAAATCTACCGCGAAGATTGGGACTTCTGGTTGAGTATGATGGAATTAGGAGGTACTTTCCACAAATTGGATGAAATATTATTCTATTACCGTATTTCGACGGGGTCTCGACGAACTCTTGCTAAGGGGAGAAAGAAACTAATTGTTAAGGCTATCAATCGCCGTCATCCAGAATATCTAAAAAAATATCTTGGAGGACCTCTCCACCACCATCGCTCATGGTCGCGTTTCATCAACTTTTTCCGTAGCGAAACAATTATTGGCAACTATGCAGATTGGGAAACTGGGGAAGTCATTCATGCCAAGCGAAATGTATTACGCAAATATAACGGTTTTATTTCCAAACAATTTGCCGTCCCCTCATTGTGGAGAGGAATTATCTACGGGTGGTTTTGTAAGTCAAAAGCACAGCGTAGCTACGAATATGCTAAACGCTTAGCAGGTCTTACACCTACACCAATAGCATATAGCGAGATACGCTATTGTGGCATACTTCGACATAGTTGGTATGTTTGTCAAGAGTCAGAGTGCAAATATACATTCAACGATTTGATTCACAACAAAACGTTACCTCATCGCGAACAGATTTTGCAATCCATTGGACGTTTTACTGCGGATTTGTACAAACGCGGAGTGTATCATCAAGACTATTCGGGAGGAAATATACTTTTCAATGAAGATGGTAGCAAGATTGAGATTATTGACCTCAATCGCATCAAATTCTATAAAAAAATGCCGATAAAAAAGGGACTACAACTATTCGAACGACTCAATATTGACAAAGATGCACTCTCTATCCTTGGAGCTACCTTTGCGCAACTCCTGGGCTTGGATAAAGACTTTGTGATAAACCATATTATTACCCATCGTTGGAAAAAACATGTTAAACAAGGAATCACGAATTTGTATGAATAATCTATTGCAGAAATATCAGTCCGTTATGGGACAGTTCAACTATGCTCTATTTTTAGTAGTTGTTGCGTTGCTTCCTTTCCCACAAATTTTTCTACGCTATACTTGCGTTGCTTGGATTTTTGCATGGTTCTTAGAAGGCCGTTGGCTCTCCAAACCGAATTGGCAAGATTGGCGTAAGATGCTTCCGTTTTTCATGTTCGGTGGATGGTACCTTTGGAAAATCATCTCAGGATTATGGGTAGATAGCCTTAACGCTTATTCATGGCAACTAGAACGCTATATGGCCTTTGGGTTGCTCATCCCAGTAGGTATATGGGGAGTAAACAAATACTACAATTGGAAGCATGTTTGCATTGTCTTAGCTTGTTCCGCTGTTCTCGCAGCAGGTGTATATGCTTTCACACTATTTTGGGTTGCTAACGCAGACTTCATGAGCCTTCCTTTTGGTCAGGTTCGTATACAACCACTAACTTCAGATTTTTTTGCAAGAAAAATTTCTTTCATTAAACATCGTCTATTTCTGTGCAGTGTAGAGATGATGGGGATTATGTCGCTACTATACTTACGGAAGGATATTGTAAACAAGTTAGGTAAAATCAAAGGGTGGATACTTATTATTTTAGCGATTATTATTATGCTAGCCCTCATCTTAACTACAGGTTCAAGGGCATCTATCGTATCTGGAATGGCTCTCCTTTCTGTGTGGGCACTATACAAATTACCGATCCGTCAGGTACGCTATAAAATAGCATTTTTGTTTTTGGCATGTGGTATAGGTCTATTTGCATTGAGTCAACATCCACGCATGAAAAACTTTGATTATGGAGAACTTTTGACCATCCAAAACACTGCTCCAAGTAATAATATTCGATTAAATATTTGGAGCATTGCTCTAGATTCCCCCAAAGATTATTCTCTACATGGATTGGGGGCTGGACAGAGCTTCCACTATCTACAAAACAAATATAAAGAGCATGGTCTGGACCAATATAAACGATTTAATTCCCATAATCAATATATCGAGGAGTTGATTGAACTTGGAGTTCCTGGCTTGATTCTATTTGTATTAGCATGGTTTAGTCTTCCATATTGCACACAAAAAAGAGCGCGTAAATCCGCGGTTATGTTAGTTACGCTTTACGCACTCAATATGTTGACCGACTGCATGTTTGGTCGTTTTGACGGTATCGCCTTATGGTGTGTGTGGATGGTTCTTATCCGCCTCCAATCCGATACGCAAGGTCATCAACAGACCACGGGGAATGCATAATGACATTGACGTACGACTCTCGTGCATGCTTTGCTTACCACGATCATTTGTCCAGTAGGGATAAGTGGGGTGATCGTATTTATCAAACACGTATTCTGTGAGTGCTGTTCCAAAATCATAGATATTGTAGCATGTTACATCCAATTGGAATGGAATTTGCTTAATCCACCAACGACCTGTCATGCGTAAGTCAAAGTTGAAAAATGCATCTTCACGCTTACCAAAGAATTTGTTCGCCATATTTATTCCCTTGGCATCATCATTCCAGATAGCCACTTGTGTATGCTCATTAATAGTCAAAGGCGATGCTATGAAATTAGCAAAGGGCTGACCATCTTTGAATTTTCCATTCAAACTTACAGAGAAATACCTACAAGCATTATATGTCACTTGCAAACGCAAGATAAACGATTTATCTTGATTCAAGCGGCTATTACCTTGATATGAAAGATTCCCTTCACGCGCTACCTTATACGCATTCGGATTGGCGCTTGATTCTCCTAGTACGCCGATATTGTTATGCAAAGGACCATTGCCGATAGTAGATAGACCTGCCATCAAGTAGCTTTGCCAAGATACACTTACCAACCATTTCTTTCCCGTGTAAGAATATTTTGCCACATTCGACATGTAGTATGGTGTACGTCCACCTATAGTGCCACTCATCAAGTCCATTGGCTGCACACCGACTGTGTAATTTTTCTCACCTTCACGCCAATAGTACAAACCATCTTGCTCATACATATTCGCTTGCAAACCGTTCGTATAATCAGTAAACCACATATTATAGTACTTGCGAATGCTTGACCAAAGCGCAAATTGATGTTTCGATTGCTTGTCAAAGGTAAAACGAATAGGGATATCCAATACTGCATAGGATGGTTGATGTGCCCAAAGCCCTTTGCCTACAGCATGGTATTTACCACCAGTAGTCGCCAATAAGGTGCCATCTGCATAGCGAATTTCGCCATTCAAATAGTCATTGCTCAAGTATTGCACCTCGTTCATGGTATAGCTCATGCGGTTGTGTGAGAGGTTCAAACCCATTTGGAACCACCAATTAGGCTTCCAATCCAAGGCGAATTTTGCCAACCAGTTAGGACTAACCACCGATTTTCCATTCAGCAACACACCATCCAAAGATACACCCAAATGTGCTTGCATACGCAGACCACGAGCCAACTCATATTCTGCTACCAATAAAGCTTCGTTCTCTAACAAACCTGCACCATAAGCAGATGATTGCCAGTGATATGTGTATAATGGCGTACGTGTTTTATCCGCTATGCTTTGCATATACACATCATTGCTCCAGACATCTGTTGTTGGATTGAAATATACCAACGAATTATATCCCTCTACATGCACGCGCAACCATGGCAACAAACGTTGGTCATATTGCACCGAAAAACTTGCTTCATTTGTCTTGCCATCTGCATACCATGGGTCAAAAGCCTCGCCGTCTTGATCCAATAGGTTACGAGCAAACTCCAAACTATCATGTTTCACGTCGCTCAACGCCCAGCTTAAGCCAGCCACCAATTCTCCACCATTGCTAAATTTCTTGGTGCCATACAATGCTGCTGTATATGCTTGCAAATTAGATACTTCATTACGATCGTATAGAAACTCCGAATACAAATCACCCCTGCCTTGCGTCACGAAATAATAGTTTAACTTATCCAGCACATTATTGTCCTTCATCGGAATTTCGCCATCCAGTTGCGCTGTGTAATAGGGACTTGCATACATATCCGAAATACCTGTATGGTCAAACGCCGTTTGTGTGCGCCAACCATAATGCGCATAGGCATGTTGATAGTATTGCTTGCCATAAGCAGGAATCGCAAAACTTGCCTCTACTCCACCAGCACCGATCACGTGATTACGCATTTCCACGGGACGTTTATCCATGGTACGTTCCTCACCAGAAGAGTGAAACAGATTGATCAACTCACGTGTACCAAGCGAAATACCACCCAAATTACCAACATTCCCCTTCAGAGTCAATGCTTGTTGTTGCAATGTGTCATCCGAGAAACGGATTACGCCTTCGTGATAATCAAGAACGAAATTTGTGCGTAACATATTGGTATATAGCATAGTACTACCTACTTGGTAGCGACTATCAATACGCATGCCGTTCAGCCAATATTTGTTTTGGCGGAACGAGTTACCTGCAATAGAGAACACGTTTTGGTCACCCAAGTTCCATTCGCCAGTTGTCTCTGCTTCGTACACCACATAGTCCGAATAGTTATCCAGATAGTGACCTAAGTCGCCATTGATATACCATTCGCGAAAGAAATCGCTACCTACGCTATCTACTCCAAAAGATGGAAAAACCTCAGCACGCAATTGCGCACAGAGGCTCACCAATACTGCAAAAATAATATTTCTTTTCATACCTTCTTGAAGCGCTCGAGGGTGTTGATTCGAGCGCAAGTTGTCTATGTTGTCGTTAACTATCTATCCAAATAGATTTTTAAAGAAGTTCTTCTTATCGCTTGCTCCAGGACGCACATTCTCGCTCTCCTTGAGCTTCTCAATCATCTTCTTTTCCTCTTTATTCAGCGCCTCTGGAATATACACACCCACGTTGATGAGCATATCGCCTGTGCCATACTGACGCGCATATTGATCAATCATCGGCAAACCTTTACCTCTCATTCTCAGCACCTTACCTGGCTGTGTACCCGAGCTAATAGTGATCTTCGCCTCGCCTTGCAAGGTAGGTATCTGTACCTGTCCGCCTAAGATAGCCGTAGGCATATCCAGCAGCAGGTTATACACCAAGTCGCTTCCGTCACGCAAGAAATCCTTGTGTTCCTCTTCTTCGATGAGCACCAGTAAATCGCCATTCACGCCGCCGTGAGGAGCAGCATTACCTTTGCCTTGCACAGGTATCTGCATACCACCAGCCACGCCTGCAGGGATATGAATCTCAATGATCTCTTCCTCGCGAACCACACCTTCGCCATGGCAGTGAGTACATTTATTCTTGATGATCTTGCCCTCACCATGGCAGTTTGGACACTCATTTTGCACCTGCATCATGCCAAAGATACTGCGTTGCGCACTTACTACGCGACCCGTACCCTTACAAGTTGGACATGTCTCCACATGGCCGTCCGCACTACCCGAACCGTTACAATGCGAGCAGTTCACCAACTTCTTTACCTTGATCTTCTTGTCCACGCCCGTGGCTATTTCTTCTAAGGTAACGCGCACACGCACGCGCAAGTCACTACCGCGACGTACTCGCTGACCGCCACCACGACTGCCGCCACCAAAGAAACTGGAGAATCCTCCGCCGCCCATGCCCCATTCGGAGAAGAGGTCACCAAACTGCGAGAAGATATCTTCCATGTTCATGCCGCCGCCACCGAAGCCGCCTGCACCACCCATGCCCGCATGACCAAACTGGTCATAGCGTTGACGTTTCTGTGGATCAGACAACACTTCGTATGCCTCCGCCGCCTCTTTGAACTTCTCTTCAGCCGCTTTGTCGCCTGGATTCTTGTCAGGGTGATATTGCACCGCTTTCTTGCGGTACGCCTTTTTTATCTCGTCTGCTGTCGCGGTCTTACCCACGCCCAGCACCTCGTAATAATCTCTTTTCTCTGCCATAATTATATTTGATCATTTCATTGTTAGACCACTCCGTTGTTTGACCGCTTTGCTGTTAGACCACGTTGTTGCTAGATTCAAGAGTCTAACTTCTAACAGTGCTATGCACGGTCTAACTTCTAACAGTCCGCAGGACGGTCTAATTTATTCACCCACAACGACCTTAGAGAAGCGAATCACTTTCTCTCCCAAGGTGTAACCCTTTTGTGTGCAGTCGATTACCTTGCCTTTCTTGTCTTCGCCTGCTGCAAAAGTAGTGATTGCCTCGTGCAAATCGGTATTGAAGTCTGCATCTGTAGTGTCGATAGCCTTCACATCATTGGCTGCCAAGAAATTGATAAACTTATTGTAAATCAAATCAATACCCTCGCGTACGGCATTGATATCATCGCTTTTAGCCATAGCCATTTTAGCTCGCTCAAAGTCATCCACCAATGGCAACATATCTTTGAAGATACGCTCGCCTGCGGTAGTCATGAGTTCGAGTTTCTCTTTGTTGGTACGACGACGGAAGTTGTCAAACTCTGCCATTTGGCGCAGTTTCAAATCTTCCAACTCTGCCACGCGTGCCTCCAGTTCTGCCACTTTGGCTTGCAATTGCTCGGTCTCTGACACTTCTTCGGCACCTGCCGCTTCACCGTCATTCACCGCCTCAGTGTTGTTTACTGTTTCCACAGTTTCTTTTTCACCCTGATTTTCAATAGGTTGCTCTACTTGTTTTTTATCTTTATTCTTTGTCATAGTCTAAATTTATTACTTCGTAATACTAATCTTACAATCTCCGTGCCAACACACGAAAAGACTGCCATAATGGCAGATATACGTTACTTTTTATTTTTTATTATTTTCGTATTATGCTTATCTGTTGGGGGCCTTATATCGCTGAGGGCTACTTCGGACTCGTGCAGCTCTCTTCGTGTATACTAGCATGCATAAAAAATGCACAAGTTCTCGGGCTTGTGCATTTCTTTTAGGATATAAGGACGAAGCTTATCCCAACAACTGCGCAGCGTGGTTCTTAGTGTCCACTTTCTCAATAAGTTGGACTAGGATGCCCTGTTCGTCAAAGACAAAAGTCTTGCGCAATGTGCCGACACAAGTCTTTCCGCACATCTTCTTCTCTCCCCACGCTCCGAAAGATTGCATCATCTCTGTAGATGGATCTGAAAGCAAAGGAAAAGGTAATTCGTATTTGGCAATGAAGTTCTGGTGCGACTTTTGGCTATCCTTGCTAACGCCAAACACCTGATATCCTTCTGCCAAGAAGCGTTGGTAGTTGTCGCGCAAACTGCATGCCTCCGCAGTGCAACCAGGAGTGCTATCCTTTGGATAAAAATAAATGACAGTTTTCTTACCCATCAACTGTTCGTTAGTAATGATATTTCCATTTTGATCTGCCACGCTAAATGCTGGCATCTTGTCTCCGATTTGTAACATAGTTTCAATTATTTATAGGGTTTATAACTCAAAATTTATTGTTTATGTATCTTTGTACAATAATCATGCCACTAGTACCGATAAAAAAACGCGGACAAGTAATCCGCGTTTTTTATTGGTATATGGCATTGCTATTACTATTACAACAATTCCACCGAACGGTTGACGAACTTTGCCAGCGCCTCACCTTTCAGCTGACCTGCAGCCAGTAGGGCAATGTCAATCAATTGGTGGAGTTTGTCGCTGCTAGTAGCATAGGCGGCATATTGCTCCTTGAGTTGTTGTTTGAGTGCAGCGAGTTCCTTTGTGATATTGGTTACTGCGTCCTTCTCCTCTTGGGTAAGGTCAGCTTCTTTCTTGCCCTTTTGAGCCTCCTGCAAAGTCTTTTCTTCGGCTTGTTTAGTTGCAAGTTGCTCAAGGAGTGGGGTAGCGCCTTCCGCGCAAGCAGCGGTGATGTCCTCCAATAATGCTTTCACCTTGTCGTTGGCAGTATTGATCACCAAGTTGTATTGGTCGGGCATGTTGCCGTAGAACGACATGCCTTGTTGATGCGCCGACATCTCCTTCATACGACGCATGAACTCGTTTTGGGTGAGGAAGACTGGTAGCGCATCTGCAGAAACGGCTTCCAAACTTACATCATAGCGGGTTTTATCGGTTTTTGGCAACTGAGATTCGAAACTATAGCGAAGTGCATTCTCCTCGTTCTCAGTGAGAGTGACTTCCGCTTTGTCTTCTTTTTGGATGATATTTTCAATCACATCGGAGTCCACACGCACGAAACGAACAGCCAATTTGTTGTCATCTGTACCCTCAAAACTCTTTTGCTCGAATTGTGACATGGCGTGTACATCCAGTTCGCCATCCATGAGCAGTACATCGTAGCCCTTCTCCTTGGCGCGTTGGATATACGCATAGCTAGCGTCGGCATCTTGTGCGTAGAGGATGATGAGGTCGCCGTTCTTATCCGTCTGAGCCTCTTTGACTTGCGCTTTATACTCCTCGAAAGTGAAGTACTTGCTATCGAGGTTCTTCAGGAGAGCAAAACCGATGGCACGATCGTAGAACTTCTCATCGCTGAGCATGCCATATTGGATAAAGAGCTTGATGTCGTCCCACTTCTTCTCAAAGTCCTCGCGGTCGCTGCGGAAAATCTCTGCCAATTTGTCAGCCACCTTCTTGGTGATATGGCTGGAGATCTTCTTCACATTGTTGTCGCTCTGGAGGTACGAACGGCTGACATTCAATGGAATATCTGGTGAGTCGATCACACCATGGAGGAGCGTCAAATATTGTGGCACGATATTCTCCACTTCATCGGTAACGAACACCTGATTGCAATAAAGTTGGATTTTATTGCGCTGAATATCAATATTGTTTTTGATGCGAGGGAAATAGAGGATACCCGTGAGGTTGAATGGGTAATCTACATTGAGGTGGATGTGGAATAGTGGCTCATCCATCTGATGAGGATAGAGCTGGTGGTAGAACTTCTTGTAATCCTCCTCGGTGAGGTCGGCTGGCTTGCGTGTCCATGCTGGATTGACATCGTTGATGATATTCTCCTCGCTAGTCTCCACTTGTTTGCCGTCCTTCCATTCTTTTTTCATGCCGAAAGCAATCTTCACAGGGAGGAATTTGCAGTACTTAGTCAGCAAACCCTCAACAGTGCTATCTTCTAGATACTGAGCATATTCCTCATTGATATGCAACACGATGTCGGTTCCGCGATCTGCTTTGATAGTCTCCTCCATGGTGTATTCTGGCGAGCCGTCGCAAGACCAGTGGACGGCTGCTGCGTCCTCCTTGTAGCTGAGGGAGAAGATCTCCACTTTGTCAGCCACCATGAAGGCAGAGTAGAAACCAAGACCGAAGTGGCCAATAATGGCAGCGGCATTGTCTTTGTACTTGTTGACGAATTCCTCAGCACCTGAGAAGGCAATTTGGTTGATGTATTTATCGACCTCCTCAGCTGTCATACCGATACCATGATCTTGTACGGTGAGGGTTCTCTTATTTTTATTAAGGATTACGCGCACGCGTGTATCGCCCAACTCACCTTTGGCTTCGCCTACACTGGCGAGAGTCTTTAGTTTCTGGGTTGCATCAACTGCGTTGCTTACCAACTCACGAAGGAAAATCTCATGGTCGGAATAGAGAAATTTCTTGATGATGGGGAAAATGTTTTGGGAGGTTACCCCGATGTTACCTGTTTTGCTCATAATGATATTGTCGTTTTAAAAGTTCTAACAGTTTTAAATGTTCTAAAGGAGGTTATACAAATTCTTTGCCAAAGGTGTCTTGACTGCCAAAATGGCATAAAATATGTTTTATAGCATTTTTTTTGTCAAAAAATTTGGTTGTATAAAAAAAAAGTAGTAACTTTGCGCGATTTTTATCGTTTTTATAAAGGCACTTTGCGGAAAACGATAGCAATGCATGGTGTAAATTAGGATAAAATTAATTATAAATAACATTATAATGAAACGTATTTACTGTTTAATGGTTACCTTGTTGCTGGTGGTTTGTGCTTCGGCTCAGACTAAAGTGACTGGTACAGTTTATGAAGAGGCAGGTGTTGGCGCGATTGGTGCTAACGTTGTGGCTGAAGGAACTACTGTCGGTACAGTGACTGACTTTGATGGTTTCTTTGAGTTGACAGTGCCTGCAGGAGTGAAAAATTTGGTAATTTCTTACATGGGTTACAAGACCGTGACTGTGGCAGTGAAATCCAATATTAGTGTGACTCTTGAGAGTGATACTGAGCAGTTGGAAGAGGTGGTTGTTACAGGTATGGTGAAGCAAGATAAGCGCTTGTTTACGGGTGCCGCAACCAAGTTGGAAGCAGAAGAGACCATGCTCTCGGGTGTGGCTGATGTTAGTCGAAGCTTGGAAGGACGTGCAGCTGGTGTAAGTGTGCAGAACGTGAGTGGTACTTTCGGTACAGCTCCTAAGATTCGTGTGCGTGGTGCTACTTCTATCTATGGTGCCAGCAAGCCACTTTGGGTTGTGGACGGTGTTGTGTTGGAAGATGCTGTGGAGTTGAGTGCAGATGATTTATCTTCTGGTGATGCTACCACTTTGATTGCTAGTGCAATTTCTGGTATTAACTCAGAGGATATTGAGAGTTTCCAAATCTTGAAGGACGGTTCTGCTACCTCTATCTATGGTGCGCGCGCGATGGCGGGTGTGATTGTTGTAACCACCAAGAAAGGTAAAGCAGGTCAATCTAAATTGAACTATACGGGCGAGATTACATACCGCATGGTGCCATCGTATGCAGACTATAATATCTGTAACTCGCAAGAGCAAATGGGTATCTACCAAGAGTTTGAGCGCAAGGGTTGGTTGGAGTACTCATCACTCTATGCAGCTAAGAACTCAGGTGTGTATGGTCGTATGTATGCCTTGATTGATGCAGCAAAGGATGGTAATGCTGGTTTGCCTAATACTCCAGAGGCAAAGAATGCTTATTTGCGTGCTGCTGAGTTCCGCAATACCGATTGGTTTGCTGAATTGTTCAACCAAACAGTGATGCACAATCACTCAGTATCATTCTCTACTGGTAGCGAACGTGCGCGTGTATATGCGTCGTTGTCTGCGATGCAAGATCCAGGATGGTACAAGGCTAGTGAGGTGAGTCGTTTTACTGGTAATATGAACGCAAGTTACGATTTGTTGCCATCAACTAGCAAGCAAAAGTTGACAGCTAGTATCGCTACTATGGGTAGCTATCGTAAGCAAGCAGCTCCTGGTACAATATCTTCAGCTACTGACCCTATATCAGGTGCAGTGAGTCGTGAGTTTGATATCAACCCATTCTCCTATGCGATGAATACTTCTCGCGCAATGGATCCATCAGAGACCTATCGCCGTAACTATTGTGACTTCAATATCTTGGATGAGTTGGCAAACAACTATATTGATATCAAAGTGACTGACTTGAAGTTCCAAGGTGATATTAACTGGAAGCCTGTTCGTGGTTTGGAGATTGCTGCGTTGGCTGCTATTCGCTACCAACAGAGTCGTCAAGAGCACCATATCAAGGATGAAAGTAACCAAGCTCGCGCATATCGTGCAGGTATTGATCCAGAAGATGCTACGATTCGCGACTCCAACCCATATCTCTACTCTGATCCAGACGATCCATTGGCGTTGCCTGAGACAGTGTTGCCAAAGGGTGGTATCTACAACTTGACCGAGTACTCATTGCTCTCTACTGACTTCCGTGGTACTATCAGCTACAATGCGGAGTTGGGTAAGACGGGTGATCATATCTTGAGTCTCTTTGGTGGTGGTGAGTTGAACTCTACTGACCGTCAATATACATGGTTCCGTGGTTGGGGCTATCAATACAACAATGGTGGTGTGCCTTATACCGATTATCGTTTGTTTAAGCAACAACAAGAGGAGAATGGTACCTACTATTCGAATGACTTTACCTACTATCGTAACTTGGCGTTCTTCGGAATGGCAACCTACTCATACAAAGGTCGTTATACTATCAACGGAACTATCCGCTATGAGGGTACCAATAAATTGGGTAAGAGCCGTCAAGCACGTTGGTTGCCTACATGGAACGTGTCTGGAGCATGGAACGCACATGAAGAGCGTTGGTGGGCTCCTGCATTTGGCAAGGCATGGACATATGCAAGTTTGAAGGGTTCGTACTCTTTGACAGCAGACCGTGGTCCTGCGAGTGTAACCAACTCATTGGCAGTATTCTCAAGTTTCACTCCATATCGTCCAAGTACAACAGCGTCAGAGACGGGTATTCAGTTGTACGACTTGGAGAACTCCGAGTTGACCTACGAGAAGAAACATGAGTTGAATATCGGTGTTGCTCTCGGTTTTGTGGACAACCGCATCAACGTAGAGTTTGACTGGTATCGCCGTAACAACTTTGATTTGATTGGTTATGTACAAACCATGGGTGTGGGTGGTGCAACTACCAAACTTGCGAACGATGCTACAATGCGTTCTACTGGTTGTGAGTTCACTATCTCGACTGTAAATATCAAGGCGAAAGACTTTAAGTGGACTACTGACTGGATCTTCGGTTGGGCACAAAATGAGATTACCAAGTTGGATTCTCGCTCACAAGTATATCAATTGGTAAATGGATATGGTCGTATGCAAGGTCGCCCAGTAGGTGCACTCTATAGTATCCCATTTGCTGGTTTGACAGAGGAAGGTCTTCCTACCTTCTACATTGATGCAGAGCACACTAAGGTAGCTGGTCCTGGTAACTACGATGCTATCTATTTCCAAGAGTACGAGAATGTAGATTACCTGAAATACGAGGGTAGTATAGACCCAACTATTACTGGTTCGTTTGGTAACAACTTCTCTTGGAAGGGCTTGAAGCTCAATGTATTCTTTACCTATAGCTTTGGCAATGTGTTGCGTCTGGATGCTCTCTGCCCAGTGTATAGTAGCGACTACAGTGACTTGACAGCAAGTATGAAGGAAATGAAGAACCGCTGGATGGTGCCTGGCGATGAGAATGTAACCTCTATCCCAGCTATTGCCACAGTACGCCAAATGCGTGAGATTAATGCACTCAACAATGCTTATTCTGCATACAACTACTCTACCGAGCGCGTAGCTAAGGGTGATTTCATCCGCTTGAAAGAGTTGTCATTGGCATACGATTTGCCTAAGAAGGTATTTGAGGGACAAAAGGCAGTATCAAGTTTCGGCGTGAAACTGAGTGCAACCAACTTGTGGTTGGCATATGCTGATAAGAAATTGAACGGACGTGATCCTGAGTTCTACAACACAGGTGGTGTGTCTTCTCCTAACCCACGTCAATTCACATTGACAGTAAAATTAGGTTTCTAATCAACACGTGGAACGTTATTTATAGAAAGGAATATGAATATGAAAAAGAATATATTTTTAATGGTTGCTTTGGTAGCAGTGGCACTGACAGGTTGTGATTTCTTGGATCACGAGCCAGATATGCGTGCTTCCATCGACAAGAAGGAGAAGGTGCAACTCTTGCTGGTGAGTGCTTATACACAAGCTAATAGCGCGCCTATTTGTGAGTACTCTTCTGATCAAGTGATTGATAACAATGTACCTGATCCAAAAACGGGTCAAGCCAATGCGGTAAATCCATTGGATGAGATGTACAATGAGATTTTTGCATGGAAGCCAGTGAAGAGTAGTGGTAGTCAAGACTCCCCAAAATTTATTTGGGATGGTCACTATACCGCTATTGCAACTGCAAACCAAGCTCTCCAAGCGATTAAGAAATTGGAGGCAGAGGGTATCAATATGGATGCTGAGAAGGGTGAGGCGTTGCTCTCTCGTGCGTACCACCACTTCTTGCTCGCAGGTGTATTCTGCCAAGCATGGAAGAATGAGACAGATAGCAAGAAGGATTTGGGCATTACTTATATGCTGACTCCAGAGACCAAGGTGGCTCCAAAATATAGCCGTGGTCCAGAGTTGGAAGTAAGTGTAGATGAGTATGGTGATACCGCTTGGATAGGTGGTTCGTTGTATGATACCTATATGGCTATTGAGAAGGATCTTGAGACTGGTTTGAAATTGGTTTCGGATGAGTACTATAGCGTACCACGTTATCACTTCAATGTGAAAGCAGCTCACGCATTCGCAGCGCGTTTTTACTTGTACAAACGTGAGTGGGCGAAGGTGGTAGAGCATGCAGATCATGTATTGACTACTACAGATGAGACTACCTTGTCACTGCTATACGATGCACAAACAGGTCGCGATCAAAGCAATATTGAATTGGCATTTTTACATTATATTGATGTGAAGGCTCCATCTAACTTGTTGATCCACACTACAATGTCGCCATCTGCATATGCGCACATGCCAAGTTATGGTCGTTATCAACACAATGGTGAGGCACAAGATTTCTCTACCTATGGTGCAGGTCCATGTTGGAGTGGTTCGTTCCCAGGTTTTGGTATCTGGTCTGCTGACCAGAAATTGGGTGGTTTCTGCGCGAAGGACTACTACTTGTTTGAGTACACCGATAAGGTCAATGGTTATGGTTATGTACACGGTGTGACTCGTGCGTTTACTACCAACGAGACTCTTCTCTGCCGTGCTGAGGCAAAGGCCTATCTCAATGACTTGGCTGGTTCTGCCAATGACTTCCGTATGTGGTGTCAAGGCTACAACGTAGGTGGTCGTATGAACATGTTGGCTGATAGTACAGTGAAATTGGATGCTGGGATTATCACCAAGTTCTATACAGAGAAGGTAGGTACTAAGTTTGCTCCTGAATTGCACAACCAAGACATGTCTGCAGATTGGGTAATTACTCCAGAGCAAATGCCATTTGTACATTGTGCATTGCACTTCCGCCGCATCGAAGGTTTGCATGATGGACTTCGTTGGCACGATATCAAACGCTACGGTATCGAAATTGAACACTTGCAAGGAAAAGATCCTGCTCGTGTATTGGTATGGAATGATGATCGTCGTGCTATCCAATTGCCACAAGAAGTACTCATGGCAGGTATGACGGCTAACCCACGCGAGGTAATGGGTGATAACTTGGATGGTAACATGGCGTCAGTAAATGGTACTTTTGATCCTAGTCAAGTATATACTCCTTCAGAACCAGTCTATTACAGCGCTGCAGGAAGACCAAAAGGCGATGTGAAATTGGTAGAAAAAGAGGATACAAATAAGTAATGATTAACTACTAAATATATAATAGTTATGAAAAGTTTACATAAGATATTTGCATTTGCAATGTTGGTGACCGTTCTCGCTGCGTGTGAGACAAAAGTAGAATTTACTGAGTCTATATTTGTTGATCCAGTATTGGATACTACCACCTACACTTATCAATTTGATAAATGGTTGGACAAATACTATACCGAGCCATACAACGTGGAGTTTCTCTACAAGTTGGATGATAACGCTACAGACCCTAACTACAATGTGGTACCAGTAAGTATTGGTATGGCTGATACATTGGCTCACTTGGCACTCTATTTGTGGTACGATGTGTATGATTCTGTAGTAGGTCCAGAGTTCTTGCCTGAGTGGGGACCTAAGATGATTCAGCTGATCGGTTCGTCTATGATGGACCCTGTGAATGGTACTGAGAAATTGGGTTATGCGGAAGGTGGTATCAAGATTACTCTTTTGAAGATCAATGAGATGCAACTCAACAACATAGACAACCTCAATGAGTATATCTTCAAGACGATGCACCACGAGTTTGCTCACATCTTGCACCAAAAGAAGAACTATCCAACCGAGTTTGCACAAATCACTCCTGCGAACTACGACCCAATCAAATGGCAAGAGCGTTCTCATAAAGAGGCTTGGCAATTGGGTTGCGTAAGTAACTATGGAAGTAGCGAGGCACGCGAGGACTTTGTAGAGGTGATTGCTAACTATATCGTGAAGCCAGATGCTTGGTGGGAGAATATGCTCAAGGAAGCTGGAGAAGAGGGTGCTGCAATCATCAACCAAAAATGGGAGATTTGCAACACATGGCTCGCAGAGAAATGGGAGATTGACCTTAACGAACTTCGCGCTGAGGTTCAGACTCGTCAAAAGAACTTGGATTGGAATAAGATCATGGGTCTGGAGTTCTTGAATGGTAAATAAGTTTTCTAATATATTAAAATAAGGAATAAGATGAAAGCAAAATATTTGGTAATAATTGGCTTGTTGGCTGCAACTGTTGCAGCTTGTAGTCGCGATGAGGAAAGCTTATTTGACAAGCCAGCTGCACTGCGTGCGCAAGAGGCCGTAGAGAATGCTTTTGATGTATTTTCTTCCAATGAATCTGGTTGGGAAATGGCTTATTTCCCTAACTTGGAGGCAAGTGCGAAGGGTTATAATATGGTCATTAAATTCAACAAGAATGGTAATGTGAGTGTAACTGCTAAGAATGCTGCAACTACCATGAATAAAATTATGACAGACTCTGCTAGTACATGGGCAGTGAAGAGCGACTACGGACCAATCTTGACTTTTGACACCTACAATGATGTGTTCCATGCTTTTTCTGATCCTCAGGAGAATGGTGCTGGTCTGTTGGGTGACTATGAGTTCTTGATTTTGAAGGCGACACCAGAGCTGGTTCTCCTCAAAGGTAAGAAACACAGCGCTTATAGCGTGATGCGTCCTATGAAGAACGCTAATTTGGAAGAGTATTTCGCAGCTTGCGAGAAGATGCAAAGCAAACTCTTTGGTAACAACAATATCGTAACGCTGACCCAAGGAAACAACAAGATGTATCTCTACAAGGGTGCTGAAGGTCAGTTCCAAAGTGCAGCTTACGGATCAAAACTTATAGCTGAAGCAGCTACCTATCACCCAGTATGCTCTACTGAGGATGGTATCATCGTATCCACTGGTTTTGGTGAGGATGTACACGATCATATTTTCTACTACGATAGCATCAAGGGCGAATTGAGAAGTGATGCTGGTGCAGTGATGAATGCTGGCAACTTGAATACATTATTTGGTGCTTACTTTACCGATAACGCCTTTGGTTGGGCGGTAGATCCAGCAGGTCAAGAGGTTGTAGAAGAATTGCTTGCAGCTGTGAATAAGGCAATGAAGAATACCTCAGCAAAGATGAAAGTGATGGGCTATGGCTACAAACAATCATTGAATATGTACGAGGGTGGATACTTTATGCTCATCAACTTTACCTATAAACAAGGTAATAAGAATCAAGAGAAGAAATTGGTATGGACCATCGATTTGACACAAGATGAGAATGGTATCACTGTTGCTAATGCCGTTCCTTATGACAAGAACACGGAGACTTTCCTTGGTCAAATCCCTGCAGCTCAAGCAGTAGCAGATGCTATGCTAGGATCGTTCTCTGCGGCTCCATTAGAGGGTTATCTCTTTAATGCTGCAGCTGGCATGAAGCTTGTGGGTGAGAAGGAGTTGGTAGTAAGAGGTGTTAACAATATTAAAATGTAAAGATACACCTTGGTTGTGTTAGAATAACAGAAACTTAATAAAAAAACGAGGTAAAACTCATAATGTTTAACAACAAAATTTTAAAGGTATGAAAAAGATTACTCTTTTAAGTGCAGTGCTCGTAGCAGGTATGGCTACCGCACAAGTTGAGGTTCCTATGAACATGGAGATCCGCAAAGCAGAGTTTAAATCTGTAGAGATGACTGCTGAGGTAACCATGGAGGAGTGGAATGCAGACTACGTTGCAAAAAAGAAAGTTGCCGCAGCTGAGTATGCAGCACACGACTACTACTTTACCACAGGTATGATGCATTTCGGTTACACTCCACAATTCTATGGTTTGACTAACTCCTTCATTGCTGTTCCTTATTTGGATAGCGTAGTATGGACTAACTACTATGGTCCAACTAGCTGGTACATGCAACACAATGATGAGTTGGTAGCAGAGAACAGTGAGACTTATGTAACAGGTTATGGTATTGATGGTACTTACTATCTTCCTTACACCACTGACCACACTTTGACACAAGGTGATCAAACCTACAACATCAAGGGTTACAAGTATGCTGCAGGTAATGAGAACGGTGGTTACTTGGCTTCTGCAGTTTCTCCAGTCATTATTTCTACAGGTGAGATGATTCCTTTGACCCTCTGCGGTATGGAGACTGACCCTATGAACAATGAGTCTGGTGCAGACTTCTATCAAATTAGTGCAGGTGCTCGCGGTGCTTATGCGTATGGTACTGACCTTATTGCGGATACAGCTACTAAGGTAACTGCTGATACACTTCTCTCTACTGTTCGCAACCTCAGTCCATTGAAGATTAGCGCAGTAAACATCCCTGTTTACAACAACCAAGGTACAACTATTATGCCAGAAGGTGGTCAAGTTAAGGTAGAACTTTTTGCTGCTGATTTGACAAAAGGCATTATCTATACCGATTCTGTTCTTGCAACAACTGTAGCTACTGTTGAGAACTTCCTTGAAGTAACCCCAGGCAAGATGGGTACTATTACCGCTACTTTCCAAGAGGAAGACCCATTTGGTGGATGGATGGATGTTGCAGTCGTAGTGAAGGGTGACTTTGTTATCCAATTGACTGGCTACAATGAGTCTGGTTGCAACTTCGGTATCTTCGCTGACTACTATACTCCTGGTGGTACAACTGTTTACAAGGTTGGTGGCAAATATACTCCTATCTTCTCAGCAAGCTCTAACCTTGCAATTAGTTATGACGCTTACTGGCCAACTATCGTAAATGATACTACTCTCAATGTGATGAATGCTCCTGTAGCAGGTGGTGTGTGCCACTATGGTGAGGATACAGAGGATTATGTAGCTATTCTTTACACCAACGTATATGATATCGACAATGCATGGACCATTGATGAGATGCCAGAATGGGTAGGTATCGCTGCTATGGATACATCTTACTTGACCTCTAATGGTGCTATCTTGATGGCATTCCAAGCTGAGGCTCTTCCTGCAGGTGTAGAGGGTCGTTCAGGTGTGGTTGCATTGAACGCTGATGGCTTTGTATATGAGTTCGTAATCAACCAAGGTGAGGTAGTAAACACAGGCGTTGAGAACGTGGTTGCTCCATTGTTCGACGACAAGATCTACAACCTCCTCGGTGTTGAGGTAGATGAGACATACAAGGGCGTTGTTATCAAGAACGGTCAAAAGTATATCCAATAATGTCTCAATGAGAATTATCCGAAATCGTAAGATAAAAGGATAAACCAAACAAAACGCGACTCCATCGGGGTCGCGTTTTTGTTTGCTATAGTGTGGGGGCTGGGGTCAGTATGTCAATCCAAATGCCCATAGAGGGATGACATTGCGATAACCAAACTCGATATCATCCTTCACAATATAGCCATTGGGGTTATTGTCTAATTGTTTTTGATTTTTATTCTTACCACCCACTTCAAAAACATAATTTCCAATCTCAAAATCTGCTTTTTGAGATGCGATGACAGGATATTTTACACGCATTTGGTTTAAGAAGAATGTTTCACGCAAATTACCTTTATCTATATTTTCAGGTGATAGTACATACATTAGGTTAGTATTATCCACATATAATTTGTGGGATTTACCTATACTTCGTATCCCCTGAGTCGTATCATGTAGCGACATTAGCATGCCCGCACGCTCCATATAATAGATATAATCTGCTATATCGTTGCGTGAAATGCCTGTGACTTCTGCAAGCTTTTTGTAGTTGGGTTTAAAAGGTACACTTTCTGCAATTACGACAAGCAGGTTTTGCAGTTTTCGAGCAACAGATATGTTGATGTTGGCATATAATGGTATATCTGTTTCCATTGTTCGATTGATAACTTGCATAAGGTTGGTAGAAAAATCTGATGCGATGCGTTCAAATGGATAGTATCCGCGTTTTAGGTAATCATTAAACAAAGGTAAGGGATGTTCTACATTAGGTATTGTAACGCGTTGGTTTATCAAATCATCTAAGTTCCACGTAGGAGTTTGAATGTCATGATATAGTACTAAGTACTCACGAAAACTAAGTCCTTGCATTTCATAGATTGGTGCCCTTCTACTTAAATCTGCTACGCCACGATAGATATCCAAAATAGAAGACCCCGTGAAAATAATCTGCATATTAGGATAACTATCAATAATTTGTTTTAATTGGACAGACCAATTAAAAGCCTTATGTACC
>JAZOVR010000018.1:0-18833 GCA_045658785.1 Paludibacteraceae bacterium
CTTCTGAAGTGCGCCAAACGAGCTTCTTATCGAAGTCGGCGCCTTTGAGGTCAGCTACGATTTTCTCCTTCCAAGCTTTGCTTGAGATGGCTGGAAACTCGGCTAACATGTTCAATTTTTCTTCTGCCATGATTTAAGAAAATTAGTTAATTATGTTGATTTTTATGTTTTTAAGCAGATTTTCTCGCATTCTCGCCTGCCAAAGCGGCGAAACGCATATTTTCGCGACAAAGTTACTACTTTTTTCGCACATACGCAAGCGCATGGACATTTTTTTTATAAAAAAGTGGAAAAGTCAGCTATTTCTGCTGTCTTTTCCACTCTAAACTATAAAGAAAACATATCATTGTGGAATAAATTTCTCCACTTTATATTCTTTTTTCACCTCACGTACTTCTACCACCAGTTGGTGATCAAGAAGTTTCTGATTCTCTTCACGACGATGCAGAATATCTATCGCAGCATAAATGGCGTGCAACATACTTGTTTCCAATGCTTCATTCTTACCTGTAATCCCATATGCCGTTCCATGATCTGGCGAAGTACGCACTACACGCAAGCCTGCTGTAAAGTTCACGCCGCTCATATCTAAGGCTTTGAAGGGTGCTAAACCTTGATCATGATACATTGCCAACACAGCATCAAAATGATTGTATTGCCCTGCACCAAAGAAGCCATCTGCAGAATAAGGACCGAATGCCCAAATACCTTCTTCTTGTGCCTTTGCAACAGCAGGACGTATCACTTCCAGCTCTTCTTTGCCAATCAAACCATTATCGCCCGCATGGGGATTCAACGCCAACACAGCAATACGTGGCTTACGACAAGAAAAATCCATCTGCAAAGTCTGATTCAGCACCTGCAATTTAGCCATGATATTTTCCACTGTGATCTTCTCACTGACTTGCGAAATAGGGGTGTGATTGCAAACCAGAGCTACTCGCATGCGATCACTAATCATCATCATCAAACTCTCTTGACCTTGCCCAAAAATATGGGTCAAATATTCCGTGTGTCCAGAATAACAGAATTTATCACACTGAATATTATCTTTGTTGATTGGCGCTGTCACCAATGCATCTACCAATCCTTGTTGCAGATCGGCAGTCGCACGTTGCAAACTCTTAAGCGCAGCTTGTCCAGCTTCTGCAGTAGACTCTCCCAAATTCAAAGGAATATCATCACCGTAACAATTGATCATATTCAAACGACCATCCTTTACTTGTTTGGGCGATTCGATGATATTCCATTGCACATTATGAAATTCCTCCGCCATAGTCTTGGCATGCAGACGCGCAACTTTGGCATTACCATATACAATAGGACGACATATCTCAAAGATATGAGGATTAATCAGACTCTTGAGAATAACCTCATACCCTACTCCGTTAATATCGCCTGCTGTGATTGCTATAATTGGTTTCATATTAATCGATTTGTGTAACTTTCTCGTATTGCAGTTTCTCAAAGTCGAATGGTTTACGTTCTTCGTTCTTGTAACCAAGCGACATCACGCATAACACGGTATAGTTCTCTGGCAGATTAGTGAGTTTGCGCACCAGATCTTCAGCACCTTCTCGTTGATAAACATGGCACCAACACGCCCCCAATCCTCGGTCAGCTGCCGCCAACCAAATATTTTGTGCCGCAATTGCTGCATCACATTGCCATGTATCAATCACACTAGTGTCTGCTGCTACTACTATGCCTGCCATAGCGGTATCAAACATGCCACTACCATAGGTACGACAACCTGCCAATTGACGCAATATTTCTTCATTCTTTATCACCACGAAGTGCCATGGGTTCATTCTCTTACCAGCAGGTGACATCAGCGCACAGCGAATGATGTAGTCCAATTTCTCTTGCTCTACTGGCTGATTGGTGTATTTTCTATACGAACGCCTTGTTTGACACAAACTTTGAAAATCTTGCATAATTAATCGAATTTATTCAGTCTGCAAAGGTACAACAATTTTTACATATATGCAAATTTTGCATAAAAAAAATGGAAAGACATGTCATCCTTCCATTTTTCCCACGAAACGATAATTGTCGTTCGTCTACCTTGCTGTCTATGGATTACACCATCAATGCACCTTCGAGCCGCAAAATAGCGTAGAACTCAGGGAGACCTGCGTAGATCATGGTGTTGGTTTGTACATCGTGACCTGCAGCGATACCTGCGATACCATTAGCACAAACTTGACCTTGACGGATAGCAGAAAGCAAGCAAACCAAACCTACTGCGATACCTACTGCAAAGAGTTTGAAACCATCAGCTGCAAAATCTTTGCCCATCCACATCAAGAAAGCTACGAAACCGTAGAGACCTTGAGTAGCAGGAAGAGCAGACAAAATCATGTAGCTACTACCTTTTTCTTTGTTCTTCTTCAACGCACCCTCAGCAGCGTTACCTGCGATTGTGGTACCGTAAGCAGAACCAACACCAGCGAGACCTAACATCAAGCCCCAGCCGAGATAACCTAAAAGTTCATTCATAATTGTTTTGTATTTAATTAGTTAATTTATTTTATTTACTTTTTAAATGGTTTATACAAGGTACCTTTACCTTCGTAACCAGCGTTCTTGAAGTACTCCACGAAGCTCAAACGCAATGGGTGAACAAACGCACCCAGCGCAGACATCGCCAAGTTCAATACGTGGCCCAACACGAGAATCAGTACAAATGGCAACCATTGCCATGTTGCACCTTCGGTACTTCCACCCATCACCATCAAACCCAAGTTGTTGAACGCTGCACCCAACATACCACCTGCCAAACCAAGGGCATACAAACGGATATATGAGAGTACATCACCCAAGATACCAGTAGCCATATTGTAGGTATCCCACAAACCTGCACCGATATTAATCAATGGGTTACGACCTGGTGTATTGAAGATATAGATTGCCAAAGCAGATATTGTACCTACAGCGATAATCGCCCATTTGAATACTGCTGCTGGCAATACGGTCATGCCGAGGATAGCCACCAACAACCCTCCAACGATGAGCAATGTCCAACCCCAAGTAGCGATATTCTCCTTGAAGCCAAATTGCTTGGTGTAGCAGATAGCTTTCACCACCATCGCCAAACAGATATGGAACACACCTATGCAGAGTGCCAATACCATTTGGATATCGTAGCCCATCACCTCGCCTTTGATCATTACTGACTTCAATGCTTGAGGTACCCATTCTGCTTGATAGAGGTCAATACCCATGAATGTTCCCAAGAAGAAACCTACCACTGTAGTACCCACACCCAATACGGTGATGATAGGGCCAAGGCCGTCAAACATCTCGATATTGAGTTTCTTCTTAGCGATGAGCACACCGATGATCATGAGCAAGATACCATAACCGCAGTCGCCCATACACATCGCGAAGAAGAGCAAGAAGAATGGTGCCAAAATTGGTGTAGGATCAAACTCACCATAGTTAGGCCAACCATACATACCAGTCAGACTCTCAAAGAGTTGGGTAAACTTATTATTGCGCAGTTTGATAGGCGTATTGTCCTCTGCAGTTGGATCTTCTGCTTGGTAGTATACCTCTTGTTTCTCCAACACAGCGTCCAATGCAGGCACTTGGTCGATTGGGCAGAAACCCTCAAGGATCTTTAGACTGCCGTCAGCCTCTGGGTCGGTATTGAGTGTAACACGCTTCCAGTCAATCTGCTCTTGCAATTGCTTGAGTTCGTCCTCCAAAGCAGGGATATTCTCCTTTGCCCAGAGTTCGATGCGTGCATTTTGCGCTACCAAGAGACCATTCAAGCCCTCTACATCCTTCTGCAGGTCAGCAGCAGACTTTTGATTGAGGTATTGCTCTTGTGCTCCAGCCTCTAAACTTTCGTCTTTAGCCTCATCGCCTGACGAAGTCACTTGTACGAAGTACACCATAGCCCCTTGCTCTGCTACTACGATACCCCACTCCTCTTGGAAGAGTTTCTTAGGGCAAGAGAAATAGCGCAAGTTATAACCAGCGGCTTTGAGTTGCTCCATGCGCTCAGCAGAGAAGTCACCCCAAACAGCCATCTTGTCTGCCTCTTTTTGGGTGGCTGCGATGCGTTGTTCGAGTGCTGTTTTCTCGTTGAGCAATTGATCAGGAGCACCTTGTGCAATGAGTTTGCGAGCGTTGTCTGCCTTAGCGAGCAGTTCTTGCAAGTGCTCATCTTCTGCCATGCCAGCGGCTTTCTCGGTCACATGCACTACGCCCAAGTCGCGCAGTTGCTCGAGGAAGGCCTCGTACTCACGATGGAACACCAAGAAGGTGTATTTCTTCATTTGCGTAATCATACTTGTGCCCCCTTTCCTTCTTTCTTAGCCAATTCCTCTGCCATACGTGCCTCTGCCTCGCGCTTAGACTTAACAATCTTTTGCGATGACTTGCTGAGGTTCTCCTCGTCTTCCATAAAGCGTTTGATCTTACGGATAGCATCTTGGAAACCAGGTATTTGCACTTTCTCGAAGAGGTTCACTTTTTGGGTAGTTTTCTTACGAGCATAGTCCAGCAGTTCCACCTTGCGGCGCACAAACTCCTGACGAATACCTACGTCGGCAATGGCTTTGAGTTGGTTGAAACCGTCTGCAAACCATTTGGGAGAAGAGAAGATGCTAAACTCCTTGGTTGAGTACACCACCTCTTCCAATACGGGTACGCGTACGCCCGCGATCTTTTTGATCGACATGCGCACATCGTCCACGTGGATGAGACTCGTGTCAAACTCACCCCAGAGTGCTAACATCTGGTCGTAGTCTTTGATACGGCGATCCACCTCTTCGTCCAGCGCCTTGATCTCGTCCTTAGCTCGCTTCACTTCGAGTCGGAGAGCCGACTCTTTGCTTTGCAGCGTAGGCAAAGTTCTTTGGCGCATCTTGAGGTCTTTCTCCAAAGCCTGCAACGATGTTTTATTAAATTGATAATTAATAGCCATAATCTATTATGCTTTTGGCCAATACTTATTTACAAGTTCTTGTTTGATGTTTGCCTCTTCTGGTTTGAAGTATTTGCCGAACAAGTTCCATGACACATCCAACATCTGTGTGGTATTGATATTCACATCAATAGCCAAGATTTGTGTAGAATATGCCTTAGCGAACTCGAGGCAGCGCTCATCGTAGTCAGTAAGGTCGAAACCGTTCTCTTGTTTAGTTTTAGCGTTTGCAGCATCGGCATAAAGGCGAACGGCAGCGTTCATCACTTGTGGGTGATCTTCGCGGGTTTTCTTACCTGCTACCAATTGTTTCAAACGAGAGAGTGAACGGAATGGATCCACGATAACCTTACCGATATCGCTATCACGACGCAGATACAACTGACCCTCGGTGATATAACCGGTGTTATCTGGAATAGCGTGGGTAATGTCACCACCTGAAAGAGTTGTTACCGCGATGATAGTGATAGAACCACCACCTGCTTCCTCTGGGAATTGCACCGCTTTCTCGTAGATCTTAGCAAGGTCAGAATAGAGTGAACCTGGCATAGAGTCTTTAGATGGAATTTGGTCCATACGGTTTGACACAATCGCAAGAGCATCGGCGTACAAGGTCATATCGGTCAAGAGCACCAACACTTTCTCGTGCTTTTGTACAGCGAAGTACTCAGCGGCGCAGAGTGCCATATCTGGAATCAACAGACGCTCTACTGGTGGGTTCTCAGTGGTGTTTACGAAAGACACGATGCGGTCCAATACACCAGCGTTAGAGAACACGTTCTTGAAGTACAAATAGTCGTCGTTGGTCAAACCCATACCACCCAAGATGATCTTGTCTGCCTCAGCGCGGAGAGCTACGTTAGCCATCACTTGGTTGTATGGTTGGTCAGGGTCAGCAAAGAATGGAATCTTTTGTCCTGACACCAATGTATTGTTGAGGTCAATACCTGCGATACCAGTAGCGATGAGCTCAGATGGTTGTTTACGGCGAACTGGGTTCACACTTGGACCACCGATCTCTACTTCAGTACCCTCGATTGCAGGTCCGCCATCGATTGGATCACCATACGCATTGAAGAAGCGGCCAGCCAATTGCTCGCTCACTTTGAGTGATGGAGCCTTGCCCAAGAACACTACTTCTGCGTTGGTAGGGATACCCTCGGTACCCTCGAACACTTGGAGAGTCACATCATCGCCCATGATCTTAACGACCTGTGCGAGTTTGCCATTCACGGTAGCGAGCTCGTCGTTACCTACACCTTCAGCTTTGAGTGAGCAAGTAGCCTTGGTGATAGCTGTGATTTGTGTATAAATCTTTTGAAATGCTTTTGCCATAGTCGTTATGCTTTGATTTGTTTCTCAGCGAGAAGGTCGTTGAGTTGTTGTTGATATTGGTTGAATGCCTCGCTCTTAAACTCAGCATAGTTCATCTGCTTGCAGAGGTTGATTACGCGTTTGAAGTAGGTGCTTACGTCGTTGAAGTCCACAAAGTCGTAATCGTGCTTGCAGATATCCATCACGAGGTTAAGGATGTATTGTTGACGCTCCATTGGGCAGACAGCATCGATCTTATCGAACGCATCTTGTTGAAGAACAACGAAGTCGATTACCTCAGCTTTCCAGAACTCCTCGTGGTAGTTTACTGGTACACCGTCGTCACCCAAGATGTTGATTTGCTCTTGAATCTCCTTACCACGTTGGAGGTAAGTCTTCATATCGTTCACCTTGCCGAGCCACTCGCCATCGATGAGGTTGGTGATATACTCCTCAAACTCAGGATACTCGATATATTTTGAATAAGAGTCGATTGGGTTCACAGCAGGGTAACGCTTGCGGTCAGCACGAGCTTGCTCCAATGCGTAGAAGCAGCGAGCCACCTTCTTAGTACCCTCAGTCACTGGCTCCTTCAAGTTACCACCCGCTGGAGATACTGTACCGAGGAAGGTTACTGAACCAGTAGCACCATTATTAAGGTACACGTAACCCGCGCGCGCATAGAACGCACCGATGATTGCAGACAAGTCCATTGGGAACGCATCTTGACCTGGCAACTCCTCCAAACGGTTAGACATCTCACGCAACGCTTGTGCCCAACGAGAAGTAGAGTCAGCCATCAACAATACGCGCAATCCCATCGAACGGTAGTACTCTGCAATAGCCATAGAGGTATATACAGATGCCTCACGAGATGCCACAGGCATGTTAGATGTGTTGGCGATGATGATGGTACGCTCCATCAACTTACGACCTGTGTGTGGATCTTCCAATTCTGGGAACTCGGTGAAGGTCTCCACAACCTCGTTTGCACGCTCACCGCAGGCAGCGATGATCACGATGTCAGCCTCAGCTTGCTTAGAGATAGCGTGTTGGAGCACAGTTTTACCTGTACCGAAAGGACCAGGGATAAATCCTGTACCGCCCTCGCAAATTGGGTTTGCGGTGTCGATTGTACGCACACCTGTTTCAAGCAATTTGAATGGACGTGGTTTGCTCTTGTATGCAAGAACTGGCTTCTTCACTGGCCACTTTTGCACCATGGTCACATTGTGGTCGTTGCCCTCAGCATCGGTAAGCACTGCGATAGTGTCATTGATCTTGTACTCGCCAGCAGCAACGATGCTCTTAACAGTGTATTGACCTTCGAATACGAAAGGCACCATGATCTTGTGTGGTTGGTAGTTCTCATCTACCTCACCCAACCATGCAGCAGCCTCTACCTTATCGCCTACCTTAGCGATTGGCTCAAACTTCCATAGCTTCTCCTCGTCGAGTGGGAAGTTGTACTCACCACGTTGGAGGAAAACGCCAGTCAACTTATCGAGGTCGTTTTGCAGACCATCGTAGTTACGGCTCAAAAGACCAGGACCCAATGTTACCTCGAGCATGTGTCCTGTAAACTCTACGGTATTGCCGACCTTCAATCCACGGGTGCTCTCGAACACCTGTACATAGACATTGTCGCCAATCACCTTAATGACCTCTGCCATCAATCGGGTCTCACCGAGCTTGATGTAGCAGATTTCGTTTTGTGATACAGGTCCATCTACCACCACAGTCACCAGGTTGGCGATGATACCTTTTACTTTTCCTGTTGTCATATCTTAATCTAATTTTACTCCTTTTTTCATGCCTGCTACCAGTTCGCGGAACACTTGCTCGCCTTGTTCTACGGTCAATACCGCCCAGCGGTTCAGCATTTCTGCTTGCAAGTAGTAAGCCAATACATTCTCAATGGAGAAGTTCACGAAGAGTGTCCTCTCTTCCAACCATGCAAAGCGGATGGCGTCCATCTGTTTCTCACGCTCCATGAGGTTATCAATCTCCACGAGCGCCATCACTTCGGACAGATTATCCATCACGCCTGCCAAGCCAAAATCCTTTTGTGGCAGGTCTTTACGCAAGATCTCAGCCACAGGGTTATGCCCAACGATTGCCTTACGCACATCAAAACCGTGACGACGACAAATAGTTGCTGCCAACACATTATTCATGTCTTGGTTGAATGCAAACCATTTGCGCACGAACGCGTTTTTGCTCGCAAGACCCATTTCATATAGCACCTGCGTGCGCAAGTCAGTTTCAGACAGCACTTCGCGTGCGTCTTCCCACCAGGTTGGCTGATTCAAGATTGTCTCGTCATACTCGGCAATCTTATCCAGCACTTCCTGCGCATCAGATGGCATACGCAACATTGAGAGCAGTTGCAGATCTTTCTCGGTGAGCGTCTCACCAAAAAGCTCCAGCAGAGCGTCCATGGACATGGGCGCTTCTCCACCCGCTTTCAAGTCAGGCAAACCAGCTAATAAACATTCGTAACCCATTAGAACAATACTTCGATCAATTGTGGACGCAAGAACTCTTTGAAGTACTCTACAAACTCCTTCTCGCCGAAGTTCAACTTGTAGCCACCTTTCTCAGGTACAATAGCGAAGTCGGTCTTGATACCCTTTACTTCGTTGATCTTCACACCTTTCTCGAGGAGACCTTTCGCGTTAGCAGAGAAGTATGCCTTCAATGCCTCAGCGTCTTTCGCCTCAATAGTTACATTACCATCCTTGGCCATTTGCTCAGCCAATTTAGCGATTACGCCTTGCATAAATTTTGCGTCAGCAGTAGCAGCTTTCACGCTGTCAGCAGCCACTTGCTCGGTCAAGAGGTTGGTCACCTCTGTCTTGAGTGCGCTTACGCTTTGCTCTGCAAAGAGTTTCAACTCGGCACGAGGGTTCTTGTCCATCTCTGCCAATTTTGCTTCTGCAGCAGCCAATTTCTCAGCTGCCTCTTTCTCGGCTTTAGCTACGATAGCAGCTGCTTGCTCTTGCGCTTTCGCTACGATTGCTGCTGCCTCGGCATTACCTTTCTCCACGCCTTCCGCGTAGATCTTGTTGGTCAATTCTGATAGATTCATTTTGTATATCTTTTTATTAATTATTCGCTTCTTTATTTGCCTTTTTCTGAGCGTTCGCCCATAAAAGCCCAAAATCGCTACAAAGGTACGACTTTTTTTCGATATACACAAATAATAATTAAAAATTATTGTTTTATTGTTGCGTTTTCATCTTTTTCAACAATTGCGCAGCAATATAGCACGGCAATTTGACATACTGTTTCTCGCCTCGTTGGGGCTTGTCTAATTGTTCCTCAAATAGTGCTTGCCAATGCGCCAATCGTTCGGGATTGTTCATTTCGGCAGTGGCTTGCTGCTGCGCCACTTTGAATAGTTCGCGATTAGTTTCTGCACCAGCAGACCATTTTCCTTGATGCTTGTGATAGACGTACATCTCTTTCGGACCAAGTCGGGGTGTACCGTTCTTGGTCTTTCCGTAACATTTGCGACGTGTGACAATGACCGAGTCATTACCACGATTCATACACAATTTTCCGCGCACCTCTTCCACGGGTGCCATGTAAGTTACTTGTGACATAGATTTTAGTTTTTAAGTTAGTATTTATTTCAGTTTTCACTTTCCCTGCTCGCACCGCACTATTACCGCACAATAACCGCAGAATAACCGCACTATTCCTTTCACTTGCGTGAAGGATCGCAGTCGGTTCAGTAGCATACAAAACACTGTCTTGTAGCACTCGTATATCAATCACTGTAACTCCGTTAAGGAGATTTTAGGTTTATTGATTATAATCGCTAAGGCTGTTAGGTCTTTGTTCTTGCTTCCTTGCTCTTTGTTCTAAAAAGCGATTGCAAATATAATAATAAAAACCTAAATTTCCAAATTTTTCTAAAGAAAAATGCAAAAAATCTCATTTTTGCCAATTCCACATATCAGTTTAGTACTCGGTGATTAGCGAAGTCCCCGATAAACTTCGTGAGTTTGTGGGGTGCATTTTTCCCGAGTAAAGTTCTGCCACCGGTTTTGCTTTTGCATTGGTCTGGCAAATATTTTCGCCTCTAACCTCTAAACAGTAGCACCATTGGCGCATCCACTAAACCGCAGCTCTGCTGCTCCACTCTACACAAAAAAATCGCATCCTCCTTGCTCATATGCGATTTTTTTACTACCTTTGCGGAGCAATTTACTCCATCGTATTTACTATGAGAACAACCATCACTATCCTTCTGGCATTACTCACTACTATGCTATATGCCAAAGACTATCAAGTATATGGTCCACAAGGGGGACTGGCAATGACCGTCACTTTGCCCAAAGACTTTAATCCAGACACCGACACTTGCTCCATGGTCATTCTGATGCACGGCATTTTCGCTAGCGAAGATATTCTACCTATGCCTACTATCGCCCGAAAACTGGCTAAGGCGGGCATAGCGTCCATTCGCTTTGATTTTGGTGGTCATTGGGATAGCGAAGGAGAGATGCAGCAAATGACCATCGAGAAAGAGATTGCCGACGCCATGGCTATTTGGCAATATGCCAAGTCTTTGCCTTATGTCACTCGTATCGGACTTCTCGGACACTCACAAGGTGGTGTAGTAGCAGCTATGACGGCTGGCAGGATTGCCGCCTCTGGCGATAGTATACAACCTTATTCGCTAGCACTTATTGCACCAGGATCGATAGTCAAAGATGCCTGTTTGCATGGTAAGTTCTTTGGGGCTAAGTTCAACCCACAAGATCCCCCACCCTACATCAAGTGCTTTGGAATAATGAAGTTAGGCAGAGAATATATCCTCACCACCCAGCAACTGGACATATACGGCACGGCCAGCCATTACAAAGGAAAAGTTCGCCTGATTCATGGCAGCAAGGACAAGATTGTCCCACTCTCATGTAGCGAAGATTTCAAAGCCACCTATGGCGACGCTGCCGATCTGATTATCGTAGAAGGCGAGAATCACATGATCGGCCTAAAAACCCAACGCGTAGCCGACCTCGTGGTAGAGTTTTTCCAGTAATCCTCTATAATTTCATCACTCACTCAACTATGGAACACAAATCTTGTCCTCGATGTGGTGCGGCGTTTATTTGTCAGCACGAGAATCCCGCCAAGTGCCAATGTGCAGGCGTGGAACTCTTGCCCGCTACTCGTGCACATCTGGCAGCGCAATACCCCAACCAATGCCTCTGCCGCAAGTGCCTGTTGGAGTTCTCTGTCTAGGCAATCTATGTTTATTATCCCGAATGATATTCGGCTATCCCCTGCCTTTAAACTCTAAACTGTAGGCGCTTTGCGCCGTCCTCTAAACAGGCACTCTGTGCCTCTACACTTTACACCCTACACCTTACACCTAAAACTGTTAAAGTTTCTAAAAAATCACACAATAATTTGGTTATGTCAATTGTTGTTCGTACCTTTGCGAACAATTTCGAATAATTACCCATTTAATACAGTAAACAAATACCTATGACAGACAAGACATACACTCTCAAACAGGAACAATTGGCAACATATACCAAAGCATTGGCACACCCTGCGCGCATTGCGATTATCCAATTCCTCCTACGCAGAAAGGAGTGCTACTTCGGCAATATAGAAGAAGAACTACCAATTGCAAAAGCTACTGTTAGTCAGCATCTTAATGCTCTAAAAGAAGCAGGACTCATCCAAGGAACCGTAGAAGGTGCCAAAGTGAAATACTGTATCAATCAGCAAAACTGGTTACTGCTACACATGCTACTGCAAGAGTTTATCAACCAACCACTTAACAAAACCAACACCTCCGCCAACGACTGCTGTTGCCACTAACCTTTAGAACTCTTAAAACTTTTTTAACCTAAAGATAGCCACCCCAAAGGTGGACTTTTCAACATACTTACACTCTAATTGTTCGTAAAAATACAAACAATAATACAAACCATCAAAATTCAAACTAAAATGAAACTAATCGTATTAGGCACAGGTTGCAGCAAATGCAAGACCTTGCACACCAATCTGCTACAAGCAGTCAATGAAATGGGTATCACTGCCGAAGTAAGCAAAGTAGAGGATATCCAAGAGATACTCCAGTACGAAGTATTTGCCCTACCCGCTCTCGTTCGCGACGGTCAAGTGATCGCCACAGGACTACTCAGCAAACAAGAAATCATTCACCTCCTAAAGCAAACATCATGAAGAAATGGTATCTATTAGCAAGCATCGCCTTGCTCCTGCTCGCTTGTGGCAGCAACAGCCAAACCACAGACACGCACGCCACCAACGACGGCAAGTTGCACATCTATTATTTCCACACCGCCAAGCGTTGCCCTACTTGCCTAGCCATCGAGCAGGCGACCGAGCAAGTGCTACAAACCCACTATACGCAGCACTTGGGCGATAAGATTGTCTATCAATCCATTAACCTGAGCGACCCACAAAACGCTACCCTTGCCAACACCTACCAAGTGGCATGGTCGTCGCTCATCCTCCATCGCGACACGCTGCGCATCGACCTCACGCAAGAGGCCTTTGCCTATGCCCGCACCGAACCCGAACGCTTTCAGCAACTGCTCTGCGAGCACATACAGCAACTCATACCCTAACGCCCTATGGAGACATTGCAATTACTTTTAGATCAGAGCCACATGGCGTGGCTAAGTGCCCTACTAATGGGGCTCATCACTGCACTCTCGCCCTGCCCATTAGCAACAAATATCGCAGCGATTGGCTACTTGAGCAAACATATCGAGAGCAAACATCAGGTACTATTCAGCGGACTTCTTTATACACTCGGTCGCGTGACAGCCTACACCTTGCTGGCATGGCTACTGATGGCACTTCTCCGTGGTGGTGCTAGCGCTTTTGGTGTGCAACGCTTCTTCGCGCTATGGGGCGAACGGCTGATTGGTCCCATCATGCTGCTCGTGGGTATAGTCTTGCTGCTGGGCAATCGCTTACGCCTGCCATCTATATCGCTTTGGAAACAGCAGAACCAATCGCCTACAGCGATAGGAGCATTCGTTATGGGATGCACCTTTGCTTTGGCATTCTGCCCCACCAGTGGTGTACTCTATTTTGGAGGACTGCTCCCCCTCGCTCTTACCACTACTGCGGGCTGGTTACTGCCCCTACTCTTTGCCATAGCGACTGCCGTGCCTGTGGTACTTGTCAGCATCGTATTGGCATATAGCATGCAGAATATCGGGCGCGTCATGGGCAAGATACAATCGCTTCAACGCATACTCAACATCCTCGTAGCTGTACTATTCATCGGCATCGGAGGGTATTATATCATCATTCAATTCCTATAACTATGATTCAACGATTTGCAGATTGGCTGATCTACCACATCATTGGATTAGACGCCACCACCCACTTGGGTATAGCTGTCAATTTCTTTGTTTATGACAGCATCAAGATTATATTATTGCTCTTTTGCATTAGTTTCCTGATGGGCATTATCAATGCCTATTTCCCTATCGAGCGACTGAGGCAATTCCTCAGTACACACCGACTATACGGACTGGACTACTTTCTGGCAGCCCTATTCGGAGGTATCACTCCATTTTGCTCCTGCTCGTCGGTGCCGTTGTTTATTGGTTTCACCAAAGGCGGTATTCCTCTGGGCGTTACCCTTACTTTTCTTATCGCCTCGCCATTGGTAAGCGAAGTGGCTGTAGCAATGTTCTTGGGTTCGTTCGGTTGGAAAGCCACGCTGATTTATGTAGTCAGTGGAACGCTGTTGTCGATGTTGGCAGGCTTCATCCTGGGCAAGATGCACCTTGAACCATACCTAAGCGATTGGGTGAAGGCAGCCCAAAAACAATCCAACACGCAGAGCCAACAATGGCAAGCAGAACAAACTCCTTTCTTGCATCGCTTGCCAACTATTGCACGCGACTCTTGGAACATTGTGCGCGGTGTGCTCCTATACATCCTTATTGGTATAGGTGTTGGGGCTGCTATGCATGGCTATGTACCTGAAGGTTTCTTCGAGCAATACTTAGCTGCCGATAACTGGTGGGGCGTTCCTTTGGCGGTGATATTAGCAGTGCCGATGTATGCCAATGCCGCAGGTATTGTGCCGATTATTGAGGTGTTTGTTGCCAAAGGCATTCCGTTGGGCACTGCCATTGCATTTATGATGGCAATCATCGGACTCTCTATTCCAGAAGCCACTATGCTCAAGAAAGTAATGACGTGGCGACTGATTGGCATATTTTTTGGAGTAGTAACATTGTTAATCATCCTTTCGGGATATTTATTTAATTGGCTATTATGAGAGTATTAATTCTGTGCACAGGTAATAGTTGCCGCAGTCAAATGGCACACGGATTGTTGCAATCCATCGACCCAACTTTGCAAGTCTTCTCCGCAGGTACTCAACCTGCAGAGCGAGTGCACCCTATGGCAGTCCAGGTGCTGCAAGAGATAGGCATCGACATCTCGCAGCACACGCCGACGCATGTCTCACGCTACTTACACGAGGAGTGGGATTATGTCATTACCGTTTGTGGTGGTGCCAACGAATCCTGCCCTGCTTTTGTAGGCAAAGTAGCGCAGCGAATACATATCGGTTTCGCCGACCCATCGCTAGTACAAGGCACCGAGCAAGATCGCCTCATCGCCTTCCGCCACACCCGCGATGAGATACAAGAGCAAATGCAGCACTTCCATAGCCACCTCACCTTATAACCTTATAACCTCATCACCTCATCGCCTTATCACCTAATAGCCTCTTTGGGCAGTCCTAATAGGGGAAAAGCGCCCTATTTTTGGTCAGAATTCCATATTTCACATCTCGTGCCTAGATTGCGAAACTCTTTTGGCGACATGCCTGTATGTGTTTTGAAATACTTGCGGAAGGTAAACTGCTCTGGGAAGCCCAATTGTTCCGCTACAGACTTAACCTGTACTCCTTTCTCGTGCAAAAGGCGCTTAGCATTATTTATTGTCACAAGGGTGATAATCTCAATAGGCGTCATGCCTAGCCGTTCAGACACAATTGAGGAGAAATACCGTTGCGACAACCCCGCTTGGTCTGCATAGAAAGCCACCTGCCGTTCTGTGGTATGGTTCTTTACTATTGACTGAATAAACTGCATAACAATCTGCTCCTTATGCGTGAATGGCTTGGGGATGCTAGCAGTCGGCTGTGATAGTACATGTGTTAATAACTCTAGAACCAATGTCTGTTTACGCAGAAGAATAAGTTTTTCTTTAGCTTGGCGCAAGATTCCATGTGGCATTACACTTACTCCAACTTGCAGAGAAAGGATATCACGGATATTGCTCTCATAGTAGCAGCAGCGTTCTTCTGGCAATTCAATCACGGGAAAGAGGGGCATATTCCGCTCAGCTAGATGTGATAGATAAGGATACATCACATCTATCAATTGATCTGGCGTATCCATGAGCGACAAAGAGGCATAATCCTCCGACTGACTGAGTTCCACGCAAGGGACTAGCGGACTAATGATGTGCAGCGTACCACGCTGTATAGTGTGGCGACGACCGTTCAATATCTTTTCGGCAGTACCGCAGATGCATATAGTAATTCCTACTTTCATGGCACAAAAGTACTCATTTTCCCTAATATCCACAAGAAAAATATAATATTTCTACATAAAATCATACATATTGCTCAATTATTCGCTATTTTTGCTCTTTTATGAGGCAAAAAAAAGCAGTACCTTTGCAGCCGTAAACAAAAAAACATATACAGTATGAAAAAGTTTGGATTATTTCTTCTGAAAAACAATGTTCAATGGATGACATTCTGTTTTCTTGGCTGGCTGATATGGGCAGCATGTAATTGTAACAACTTAGAGTTGGCGCAGAAGATAACTTTAGGTCTTTATGCCTTCCTTATTGCGCACGAGTACGAGGAAGGGTACAAAGATCGTTTCTTGGAGCTAATGGCAGGACGATTGATGAAAATCAACTACAAAGCGCTCACGCCAGGCTTAACGCACTTGTCGCAGGCAATCTATATCACAACCATTTTTTCGTTGGCACTGCTATTCCCTGCGCAATTATGGCTCACATTTGGTGTGATTATCTTGGCTATTTTTGAGGGATATGTACACAATATGGGTATCTTTCTTTTCCGTCTGCGAGGACTAAGTCCAGGTTGGTGGACAGCTATGGGCATGGCTGCTTTTGCTATATGGGGATTAGTGAAAATCAACCAAGCGTATGATTATACAGGTATACAATGGTTATGGGCAACACTATATTATATTGCTACTTTCATAGCAATGGAGATTGGTTTCCAAAAACTGATAAAGAACAGTTTCTCAAACACAATCCACTCTGCCCGTAGTTTTCTATCAGAGCGCTTTGGAACAAAGCAGTAGGACATTTTCATCCTCACCAAACCAACAGAGCGGCACCAACGTGTCGCTCTGTTGGTATCCTACCTTATAACCTTATAACCTCATCACCTCTCGCCTTTACACTCTACACCTTACACTTTGTACCAAATCTTAAGATTCCGTCCCCTTGTCCCTTCCCTATTCCTCTCGGGTAAAATACCAAGGATGAACCAAAGATGAACCAAGGAACGACCAAAGAACTCCCTAATGTAAAAAGTGCTTTTTCTTAAGATTTCCGTCTCTTTTCCCTCTCTTATACCTTGCCTTATTCCACCGAGAGAACACCGACCGACGACCGAGAGAAGAGCGACTCAACTCCGCTCCACTCAAAAGTACTATTTGTTAAGATTAACCTAGAAAACTATACTCTATTCCTAAAAAAGTTGTCTGTATTCCTAAAAAGGTTGACTCTGTTCCTGAAACAGTTGACTCATCAGTTTCTAAATAAAAATCGCCCAAAAATCACTCTTTTCTTGCACATCTCGAAAAAAAAGTGTAACTTTGCAGGCAAAACAAAAAGCCCACCAAATTATGGCATCTACTAAGATATATATTCAAGATAGCCCTATCACTATCCTTACCATTGACAAAGAAGACTATATCTCTCTCACAGATATGGCACATAGCCAATTGCAAGAGCATATTATCTTCAAGTGGATGAGTTTGAAAAACACGATTGAGTATCTTGGAGAGTGGGAAGCGCTATACAATCCCAATTTTAATTATACCGAATTCGGTACAATTAGAAATATGGCTGGCAGCAACAACTTTGTTTTGTCTGTAAAACATTGGATTGAGCGTACAAATGCTATCGGTATTGTTGCTAAAGCGGGGCGTTATGGTGGAACATATGCTCATAAGGATATAGCGTATCATTTTGGCATGTGGATAAGTCCTCGCTTTCAATTACTGCTCGTTAAAGAATATCAACTCCTGCAATCAGAAAAGCAAAAAGCACTCGGCTGGTCTGCAAAACGTGAGTTGGCTAAGATTAACTACCATATCCATACTGATGCCATTAAGGAGAACCTTATTCCGCAGGAGATCGATGCTTATCATCGCTCTCTAATCTACGCAGAGGAGGCAGACGTGTTGAATGTAGCACTATTTGGTATGACCGCCAAAGAATGGCGAGAAGCCAATCCTGAACTCAAAGGCAATATGCGTGACTATGCTACTATCAATCAGTTGATTTGCCTCAGCAATATGGAGAATATCAATGCTGTGTTTATTAACGAGGGCATTGCTCAATCCGAACGCCTGCATAAACTCAATCAAATTGCTATTCAACAAATGACCGTGTTGGAAAATGTAGAAAACAAAAAGATACTAACCAAATAACTAACCCATATAATTATTTTATAACTCATCATTCAAAGTTTATAGTTAATCCGCAACGATACCGTTGCCCGACATATTTAATATAGCGTTATAAGCCCAGACTTGATTCTTTGAAAACTCGACACTTTCAAAAATCTTTATTTACTCAAGTACGGTTTATGCACGCTCGCGTTAACAGCGTGAGTTTTCCGTGCGTAGATTTGAGTAAATAAGGTAGTCGAGAACCTCAAAGAATCAAATTGAAGCGAACGAAAGTTCACGCTTTTATTTATTAATTAACTTTACAAATTTATACACTTTTATGAGTAATAATTTTTCTAGAGGCTTTTGGAGAAGAGCAGGACAAAATACTGCTGATAGACTAAGTAATGCGATTTTTGGTGATAATTGGGCAAAACCTGTTAAACATATTCGAGCAGAAACTGTAAGTCGTCGTCAAAATCTGAAAGAACAAGCCCACCTAAACTCCGTACATGAAGCTGTGTTGGCTAATGCTGATGCTGTTCGAAGTGTAAGTTTTGATGATGATGTACAACACCTTGCAGAGCAATTGAATGATATGGCTATACAATTGAAGGCGGAAGGTTGGAAGAATGTAATTGGAATAGGAAATGGCAATGAAGATGATGGTAAAGAGAATAGAATACATAATAAATTCACAAATACACTTTTTTCCAAGTATAAAAGAGGACTTACCATATTAGAACGTCAAGATCCATTCAATCGAGATATATGGTTCTTAAAATGGATATGCTATTCCACACGTTGGCGTAAATTTATAGGACAATATTGGCCTATCATACTATTGTTGTTTGCATTCCCAATTTTGGCGATAGTCAAACTATGGG